>JAHJNE010000372.1 GCA_018820995.1 Gammaproteobacteria bacterium
AATCACATACACCTGTTTAGCTTGATCAACATTCAGCACCGGCATGCCGTAAATGGGGGAGGATTTATTGCTGCGCGCTGCCGGGTTTACCGTGTCATTGGCACCAATCACAATCGCCACATCTGCTTCTTTAAACTCGGAGTTAATTTCTTCCATATCAAAGATCAGATCGTAAGGCACGCCGGCTTCCGCCAACAACACGTTCATATGGCCCGGCATCCGTCCGGCGACCGGGTGAATGGCAAATTTTACTTCAACGCCAGCCTCTTGCAGCAGCTCGACAAATTCAAACAGTTTGTGTTGTGCTTGTGCCACCGCCAGGCCATAACCCGGTGCGATGATTACTTTGCCGGCATAACGCATATTAATCGCCGCATCACTGGCTTCAATTGGTTTTTGACTGCCGCTGATCGCTTGTTCGCTGTCTTCACCTGCAGCGCCAAAATTGGAAAACAGCACATTGCGTACCGAGCGGTTCATCGCTTTGGCCATCAATAATGTCAACATAGTACCGGCTGAACCCACGACCATGCCAGCAATCATTAACGCCGGGTTATTCAGCACATAGCCTTCAAAGCCAACCGCCAGGCCAGTGAAGGCGTTGTACAAAGAAATCACCACCGGCATATCGGCACCGCCAATCGGCATTGTCATCATCACACCATAAAACAACGCTAGCGTGAAGAACGCTAACAACAGTCCCTGCGGCACCTGACCACTTTGCCAGACGATGTAAATCGCGATGCCACCGAGCAGCAACAACAAACTGCTATTGATCAGCTGCAAACCGGTTAAGCGTAAGGTTTTGTTGATGCGTCCATCAAGCTTGGCCCAGGCAATTAAAGAACCCGACAACGACACCGCGCCAATCAGTCCACCCAACACGGCCATTAACAGTGAAATGCGACCATGAGTTTGATAACCACTCAGTTCAATGGCGGCAATAGCGGCAGCTGCACCACCGCCCATACCGTTATAAAGCGCAACCATTTGCGGCATGGCGGTCATTGCCACTTTTTTACCACTCCACCAGGCCCAGCCAAGGCCCAGGCTCAGCGCCAGTAACGCCAGCAGCAAATTAGTTTGCAGTAAAGGCTGTGCTTCCGGCCGGACATTCAGGCTATATAAAAAGCTCGCGAGGACCGCGATCACCATGCCAATCCCAGCATAGACAATACCGCTGCGGGCACTGCGAGGGGATGACATTTGTTTCAGACCATAAATAAACAAAAAAGCGGCGATAAAATAACTGCTGTCGATGATCAATGTAGTCGGCATGCAAACGTCCTTATGATTTTGTTTTAGTTGAAGGTTTGAACATTTCCAACATCCGCTCGGTCACCACATAACCACCGGCGGCATTACCTGCTCCTAATAACACCCCAAAAAAGCCGATAATTTGCTGGGTTAGATTGGTCGCGTTTAACAGCGACCAGAGCGCACCGACCACCACAATACCGTGAATGAAATTCGAACCCGACATCAGCGGCGTATGCAATATCGCCGGTACCCGGCCGATAATTTCAAAACCGGCAAATGCCGCCAGCATAAAAATATATAAAGCGACAAAACCGGTCAGTACCATGCTTTGATAATCCATCGTTTAACCCTCCACCATCGTTTTTGCCGCGGCGTTTTTAATTTCGCCCTGATGTGTTAACACGGTTTTTGCCAGAATTTCATCGTCCCAGTCCAAATCAACGGCACCGTCTTTGATAAATAAGCCGATTAAATTCAACAGGTTTTTTGCATAAAGTTCGGAGGCATGTTCAGCCAGCAATGACGGTACATTAAAAGGTGCAGCTATGGTGATGTGACCGGTCTGAATGGTTTCGCCCGGCACACTATATTCACAGTTTCCGCCACCATCGGCGGCTAAATCGACAATCACGGCACCGTTTTTCATGCCATCGACCTGTGCTTTACTAATGAGCTTTGGCGAAGGACGACCTGGGATGGCGGCTGTGGTGATAATCAAATCCGCTTGTTGGATATGTTTGGTCAGTACCGCCTGAATTTTTTGCTGCTCTTCGCTACTGAGCTCGCGGGCATAACCGCCTTCACCTCGACCATCAACGCCGGTGTCGACAAATTTAGCGCCCAGCGACTCGGCTTGTTCTTTGGTGTCGGGGCGAACATCGTAACCTTCGGTTACCGCGCCTAACCTTCTGGCAGTCGCTAAG
>JAHJNE010000373.1 GCA_018820995.1 Gammaproteobacteria bacterium
GGTCGCACCAGTATTCGGGTGAATGTCGATATTTTCGTTGAAAATATGTATAGCGATGATCAACACAAAGCAATCTCCGGAACTTTCACTTTTGTTGCTTTAGGGCCGGATCGAAAACCAACGCCAGTATTGGGGGCTGTCTAGTCTACCGAAAGCAACTAAACAATCATTTTGCTGATTCATTTGACGCTGGTGGAGTTGTAGTTTTTAGACGCCAGCGTTAGAGTGGTCTAACCATTAAAGCCGGTTAGAGCTGCACTTATGAAAACAATTGAACAATGGTTTACTGAATACGCCATTAGCCACCAAAATAGTACCAATAAAAAAATTCATTTTTTGGCCGTACCGTTAATCTACTTAACGGTATTTGGTCTGTTATGGCAAATCCCGATGCCATTTAGCGGTTTTGCTGAACAACAAATTAACTGGCCGTTACTGTTGTGCATGCCAGTATTAGCGTTCTATTTCACCTTGTCGTTTGCCATCGGTGTAGGCATGACCATCTACAGCGCTTTTGTGGTGCTGTTTTTACGTTGGTTCGAAACTGCGGTCAACGTTGATGTTTGGCTGGCTTCGCTGGTGTTATTTGCGCTGATGTGGGTGTTACAATTTGTTGGACATCACATCGAAGGCAAAAAACCATCATTTTTTAAAGATTTACAATTTTTGCTGATTGGTCCAGCTTGGATTTTAGGATTTATTCTCCGTCGGTTAGGCATTCGTTATTAAAGTCTGAGACTATTGTTTTATTGTCAGGCAACTTGCAGCTCCCGTTGCGACTAACGGCGAGACCGTTGAGTTTAACGCTGCCGGGTAAATCAAGTTCTTTGATATACTCGCTGCGTATTTCGCCTCAGATTAGAATGAGAAGTTTCCTTGCAAAGATTTTTTGAAGATCGCAACCGTCAATTCTGGATCCTACATACTTTAGGCTGGATGGGTTTTGCGGTAGTCGGTTACCTGGGCTCGTTGTTCCAGGAAATGCGCGAAGCTTATTTGTTTGTTGTTGTGCTCGACGCTTATGCCGGCTGGTTGTTATCGATTCCATTGCGTTATTTTTACCAAAGAATCTGGAGTTGGAGTCCTTGGCGCATGGTGCTGTCGATTATGGTCACGGCCTTTATCGTCGCCTGTATTTGGACAGCAATTAAAAACTTTAATTATTGGGAAATTTATCGTCATGGTTATCGTCCGGACGAATGGATCCAGTACTTTCGGCAAACCTCAGTTGCCTTTTACGTGATCCTGAGCTGGAGTGGTTTATATTTTGGTATTCGTTATTACCAGACCTTACAGCAAGAAAAACAAAAATCCCTCACGGCATCAAATAAAGCCCACGAAGCGCAGCTAAGAATGCTTCGTTATCAGCTGAACCCCCATTTCCTGTTTAATACCCTCAACGCTATATCTACCTTGGTGTTGATTAACGAAGCAGATACAGCCAATAAAATGCTGAGCAGGCTGAGTGACTTTTTACGTTACTCTTTATATAAAGACCCGATTAAAAAAGTACCGCTACAGCAGGAAATTTACGCTGCCAATTTATATCTGGAAATAGAGAAAGTTCGGTTTACTGAGCGGTTAACTATCGAAATTGATGTTGCCGCCAATACCGAAATGGCGCTGGTGCCAAGTCTTATTTTGCAGCCACTAGTTGAAAATGCCATTAAATATGCAGTTGCAACCCAGACTAGCGGTGGAACTATCAGTATCAAAGCCAGAAAATTTGGACATGATCTATTAATTGAAGTCGGTGATAATGGACCGGGCATGCCAATTGATGACGGTTTACCCAAAGACAGTGGTGGGGTTGGCTTGGTCAATACCCGAGAACGCTTAGCTGCGCTATATGACAAAGACTTTTCGTTGGTGTTGACCCATAATCAGCCGCACGGCGTAAAAGTGAATATCCGGATCCCGTTTGAGGTGGAACTGAACGATGAAGAACTTGCTTAAAGTTGTAGTAGTGGATGACGAACCGTTAGCGCGCAAAGGTATGCTAATGCGATTGTCAGCTTTCCCGGAATTGCAGGTTGTTGGTGAATGTAGCAATGGTGCAGAAGCAATTAGTGCTATTACACAACTGTCGCCGGATGTGGTATTTCTCGATGTAGAAATGCCAGTGATGGATGGTTTTGCGGTGCTGAAGTCGTTGCAGAAACAACAGATTAAATTACCCTACATCATTTTTGTGACTGCCTTTGATCAATATGCTTTAAATGCCTTTGACGTCAATGCGGTCGATTATGTGTTAAAGCCAGTTGAAACCGAAAGACTGCGTTCAGCAGTTGATAAACTGCTCAAAGCCTTTGAAGCTGCCGATGATCATCGCCATAAAGGCCAGCTAGCGGAAGCCGTGGCAAAGCTTACAGGGGAAGCGGCAGGTAATATTCTCCAGCGCTTGGATCAGGAAGAACCGGTAATGAATGATCGGTTTCCAGATGCTATCAGCATCAAAGATAGTGGTGAAATTACCAGAGTGCCGGTCGGAAGTATTGATTGGGTAGACGCGGCCGGTGACTACATGTGTATTCACACCAATGATGGTCAGACGCATATTTTGCGTCGCACCATGAAAGAACTGGAACAAGAACTTGATCCACGACTTTTTGTGCGGGTACACCGTTCGGCTATTGTCAACGTGAACACAATTGCTAAGCTGCAGATGTTGCCAAACGGCGAACATCAACTGATGCTGACGAATGGCCAAGCGGTCAAGGTCAGTCGTAGTTACAAAGATCGGGTAAAAACGGTTTTTAGTTCGTAATTTA
>JAHJNE010000034.1 GCA_018820995.1 Gammaproteobacteria bacterium
CTCGGGCACCACAGACGATATTTTAATCAACGTCACATTTAGGAATAAATCGGAGCCACCGCTTATCGACTGGCTGTGGATCGACTGGCTGTGGATCGAATAGCACAGAGCAACATCTTCAAAAAGGAATAAAATTTTGAACAAGGAAGAATTTGAAGCACAAACACTTTTCAAAAAATTGCGGAAGCAACAAGACTTAGCACAAGAGTTCGAGCAGCTTCGTCCAAATTGGCAAGGGAGTTGGATCCGTTTTTTCAGCATGCTCGCCGCGGTTATGTTTCTGTTTTGGCTTTATCCTGACCTCGCCAAACAGCCTGTTTTGTATGTGGTGTTAATCGTTATTTTAGGTATCAGTGCCGAGCTGCATACTGAAAGTAAAAAGATCAATAAACGAATAGACACTTTGTATCAGCTATTAAAAAGTGACGACTAACACGGCAGGCTATTCAGGGCTTTTGCTCCCATTTATATCAATATGCAATAGCAAACGGCTATTGTTTGGCCCTTTGAAATGCCGTGATACGGCCGATGATGGCCAAATGAGTCCGTTGTGAAAGTTTTCGGAGATTGTCAAAACTCATATTGCTTGATGATTGCCAGCAAAGAAAGTACACCGATAACAGACGCGCATATGAGTTTTTGAAAGTGTCTAAAAAGATTAAACGACTCATCAGTACCCTATGGTGAAGGAAAATCAATGAACTTATCGTTACGCCGGATCACCCGTGCCAATTATGAAGCCGTATCTGATCTCGAAGTCCGTCAGGAGCAAAGAGACTACGTGGCGTCCAATCTTTGGTCATTAGTCGAGGCCAGCTTTAATGAGGGTTATACCACCCGAGCAATCTATCTGGATGATATTCCGGTTGGCTTTTTAATGTGGGTGCATGCAACTGAAAGCCAAATTTCTATTTGGCGTTTGATGGTGGATCAAAAGTTTCAAGCACAAGGGATTGGCCGCATCGCATTAAATCTTGCCTTAACAGAAATCAAGCAAATACCCGATGTGAAAGAAATAGAAATTTGCTACAACCCCAAAAATGCCGTGGCCAAAGACTTTTATAGCAGTTTTGGTTTTGTTGAAACGGGTATGGATGTAGACGGTGACGATATGCTGGCTGTGATTACTTTGTAAGTATGTCTCTGACACTAAAAGCGGCTGTTTTATCAGCCGCACTTTTTGCTAGGGTATCAAAGAAACCAGTGTTGAGCACGCTGACGAATATCCGAGCTAACCCGCAACTATGTATGATTTGCTAGCTTGGTTGCTGGTTAGCTCATTGCACCAAACTTCAAAACGTCACCCGAATTTACCACCACGCGTACTAGCTGCTTACCACCGGTTGCACTTTCAGGTAACAACCAGTTCCAGCAATCATCCATTTATTTAAACGTAAGCGATGAGCGAAATGCGGTCTTGTAATACCGTTATTACGTCGGCTGTGTGTTTAAAGCATAAGCTAAGTTAAACTTGAGTATAAGATGATTAAACAAGTACGGTCATGTGTAAAATGCAAATAGACTTTTGTCGTTGGATTCAATTCAAATAAATTACTTTTCTTTGTAGGCGACACCATGATTAAAAGTATGAAAAGCTAAAGCTGCCGCTTGTAATGGATCAAAATGACCTGAACGTATCGCCTGATAGCCGGCCCATAACAACCCCTCAAAAAAGAAGAACACCCAATCAACTGAATATGTATCACGAATAAAACCTTGCTTTAAATTAAGACTTATTAAATCTCGCAACTCATCATCTTGAGCTCTCATTCGAGATTGCAGTTTTTCACTACTCGTTAAGAGACTCTCGAATTTACTTAAGAATGTAAACTCAGAATAAAGAAGTAAAATGTTTTGCAAAACCAATCGAATTGCATCCATCGGATTACTAGCTTGTGCTTCTATATTTTGGTTTATGTCATCAAAACGGTCTAGACAATACAGACCAATACTCTCTTGCAGATCTTCTCTACTTTTAAACTGTCTGTATACAGTAGCTCTACCAACATCAGCGGCTTTTGCTATGTCGACTAACGTAGAGTCTTCATTTTGAATGAACAGTTTTAAACCGGCTTGAATAATAGCCTGTCTCGATCGAATTGCTCTTACATCCACTTTTGAGACACCCTTGCATCACAATAGCCCATTGACATATGATACACCAGTGTTTCGAAACGTTGAAATATAATCTATGAGGATATCAACTTGAGTCGAATAATAGGATTTGATTTTGCCCGTGCATTGGCTCTTTTTGGAATGGTCATTGTAAATTTTAAATTAGCAATGAATGCTGACAATGGCACTCAAATGCTACTCAGTTTTGCCCATTTATTTGAAGGGCGTGCTTCGGCTCTTTTTGTCATATTGGCTGGTATAGGGATCGCATTTTTGACAAAAAAGGCGAGAATGAGCGGCGCCTCCGAGGACATCCAAAAGGTCAGATGGTCTTTAATAAAAAGAGCCATATTACTTATTGTCGTTGGCTTCGCTTACACGCCAATCTGGGAAGCTGACATTCTTCACTTCTACGGTTTTTATTTTCTTTTTGCTGCTTTCCTGTTTACCGTTAGCAGCAAAAAATTGCTGTTAATCGCCATGGGTTTTGTGCTGGCCTTCCCTTTATTGTGGGCATTTTTTGATTATGAACACGGCTGGGACCTGGCTAACCTGAGTTATTCTGGTTTTTGGACTATCGATGGCATGATTAGGCATATCGTATTTAATGGGTTTCATCCTATATTCCCATGGTGCGGCTTTTTGATTTTTGGCCTTTGGTTAGGACGATTAGATTTAACTAGTTCGAAAGTACAAAGAAATCTTCTTCTCTGGGCGTTAAGTATTTTAATTGTGACGGAGATAGGTTTTTATATGCTTAGAATGTGGGCTGGGGATGGAACATCTATTGGAATGACCAAAGATGAAATTGATTTTCTACTCAGCACCTCGATCATACCACCACTACCTCAGTACATGTTATCTGCCGGAAGCTCTGCTGTTATTGTTGTATTGGCTTGTCTAAAGTTGAGCAGTGCAATGCCAACAAGCAGAGTGATCGAATGGATTAGCAAAACTGGGCAGCTGACTTTAACACTATATGTGGCACACGTGATTGTTGGTATGGGTACACTTGAGGCGATAGGATTACTTTATAATCAAAGCATTAACTTTTCGTTATTCGCTGCCTTGGTGTTTAGTATTACCAGCATTATCTTCAGCGTTTTATGGCTCAATCGCTTTAAAGCTGGACCGTTAGAAACGATATTTAAAAAACTCAGTCAGTAAATTTTAATCGTAAAAAAAATTTATAAAACCGCACTGTCTTTGGCGAGTAATGTTCGATTGCCGAGTCACATTCCAACTTCCGCTTTTGTCACAGAGCTGCTGTCGGAGGATAGCTATGATTTGGGTGGTAAATTAAATGCAATTAACCACCTAACCTCCCCCCTTTGGCGATCTGAGGTTCAACATAGGTATGACGATGAAGATTATTGCAATATCAGGCAGTTTAAGAAAGTTGTCACTTAATACCCTGTTGTTACAACGGATAACGCAAATTTCTCCGCCAGATATCGAGGTTGAAATTTTCAGCCGGCTTGGCGAATTTCCGTTATTTAATCCCGATCTCAGCGAAAGCGAACAAGCTGTTGTGCTGGCGTTAAAAACGAAAATTATCAATGCCGATGCAGTGATCATCGCAAGCCCTGAATACGCACATGGAGTCACCGGCGTGATGAAAAACGCGCTGGATTGGATGGTGGGGAATGAATCTTTTGTCTATAAACCGGTGGCGCTACTCAATATTTCGCCAAGAGCCACTCATGCGCAAGCTGCGCTGACAGAAATTATGACAGTGATGTCGGCACATGTAGTGGCAAAGGCTTCACTGACCTTCCCGATCCTCGGGTCAATCACATCGCCACAAGCACTTGCACAGAGTGATGAAATCACGCATTTAATCAATGTCATGCTACAGGAACTCCAACAAGCAGCAGCTGTTTAGCCCCTTCCCTAACAGGGGCTAAACCACGCGACTAATGCTCGAATTCAGTTTCCACAAAACTCTTTAATGCGGCGAGACGTTGATCCCAACGACGTTCCAACTCAGCAATAAACCTGTGCGCTTGTTGCAAGGTGGCAATATCCAAATCGACCTGGGTTTCCCGCCCTTGCGAGCTCAGCTGCACCATCTTTGCATCCACCAGCACCTGTAATTGCTTCCTGGCGCCCTGGCGGGTGATGCCCAAATCTTGTGTCAGTTGACTAATAGTGCACGGCGAGCCATTGGCAAGCCGCATCACCATTTGCAGACGTACCGGATCGCCTAATGCTTTATATATTTCCGCTTCGATCATTTAAGCAATTTCAACATAAGTGACTAACCTGCCAAGCATAAAGTCCCAGCCGCCGGAATTTTGTTTAAAGGATGCTTCCATCACCTCAGGTGGCAATTGGGCAAAACCTGATTCGGTGAGGGTGACTTTACAGGAACCAGCATCTAGTGGCTCAATCCGAAACTCCACCAGGGTATTAGGCACACTAAGTACATCCCCTAAAAAATGATTCGAACCCGGGATCCAGCGATAAGCAAAGTAGTCATATTGCCTGGCAGCAACAATATAAACCTGATTTTGGCCATGCTCGCCAAAACCAAAAATGGGCTGCTCCCCGACTTCATAAGCACCTTCCAGCGTCTCTGGAAACCACTTCACCACCAGTTCAGGAGTGGCAATTGCGGCATAAATCCGTTGTTGAGTCGCTTTGATAACAATTTCACGTTTAAGGATATTTTGCATGGTCAGGTTGCCTTTTAGCCGGGTTGTTAAGCTCATTGGTCGTCGGGTTGAAGCAAGTAAATCATAAACCATCGCAACATGCAACCATTTGGTTGCATGTTGCCTCTGCTCAGCACAGGGTGGACTGTTTTGCAGCTTTAAATTTGTGATGGTCCGGATTACACCAATCAGGGTGTGCATCAAAAATCACTAACAAAATTCCACTGCAGTTTTAACCACAGAGTGCGGCCAGGCTCGTTCACCCGCAGCGTTTGTTCAAAACCCGGAATGGCGCCGCCCATGCCGTTGC
>JAHJNE010000374.1 GCA_018820995.1 Gammaproteobacteria bacterium
CAGGAGTTGTTGTTATTAAGTCAACAGCTGCCAGGGCAGCATCAGAGTTTCAGTGCTGATTTAACCGCTACTGAAGATTTACAGGCGCTAGCTGATTTTACCAAGACTATTGGTGGCATAGATGTCCTGATTAACAACGCTGGAATTAGTCAGTTTGCTCTGATCGACAATCAGCAATATCAGGCGCAGATTGCCTTAAATCTAGTGGCCCCAATGCAACTTTGTCAGATGTTGTTGCCACAACTTCAACAACGAAATGCAGCCACTATTGTCAATATCGGGTCGGCATTTGGCAGTATCGGTTATCCGGGTTTTAGTGGTTATTGCGCCAGCAAGTTCGGTTTACGTGGGTTTACCGAGGCGTTAAAACGCGAAGTTTCTTCTAAAACGCTTCGGGTTTTATATTTTGCGCCACGCGCCACACAAACAGCGATTAACAGTGCTGCTGTGGTCGAAATGAATCAGCAGCTTGGAAATGCCATGGATCATCCGGACGATGTTGCCGCGCAATTAATGAAACAGCTACAGTCCGGGCAAAGTCGGCGCTATTTAGGCTGGCCTGAACAACTTTTCGTGCAGGTCAATGCGCTGTTTCCTGCAATCGTTGATCGTGCCGTACAAGGCAAACTGGCCACGATCCGTGAATTTGCGACAAGCAAAACTAATGCGAATACCACAACGTCTGACCGCAGTATACAAAGTAACGTAAACAATCAGACTCAAAAAACTACCGCGACGAGGTTATGATGAAATCAATAAATGCTTTGATCCACAGTAAAGTGCTCCTGCCTTCGATGTTTTGGTCTGGACTACTACTCAGCCCCTTGTTATGGGCGGATACCTTGACCGATATTGCGCCATTGCAACATGGTTGGGCTCAGATCAATTACAGTGTGGCTGAAGATGATCGCGAAAAAGCTTTTGCAGCGTTACTGACCCAGGCAGATGCGGTGGTTGCGGCGCATGCTGGCGAAGCCGAGCCCCTGATTTGGCGTGGTATTATTAAATCCAGTTATGCCGGAGCCAAGGGCGGTTTGGGTGCTTTGTCCGTTGCCGAATCGTCAAAAGCCGATTTTGAGGCGGCCATGGCGCTGAATGACCAAGCTTTGCAAGGTTCGGCATTTACCAGTCTTGGTGTGTTGTATTCTAAAGTTCCGGGATGGCCAATTGGTTTTGGCAGCAGCAAAAAAGCCAAGGAATTATTAGAAAAAGCACTGCAACTGAACCCGCAAGGCATTGATCCAAATTATTTTTATGCTGAATTACTGTTTGAGAAACGCGACTACAAAGAAGCGCTGCGCTATCTTGAGAATGCTAAAAAAGCACCAGCCCGTCCAGGGCGTGAAGATGCCGATGTAGGTCGTCAGCAAGATATTGCTTTACTTGATGCCAGATTACAGAAAAAATTGCAAAAATAGCCCGTGTGGATTCGGGCCGTACCATAACGGAACAGGACGAATGCGGATTTTATTAGTCGAAGATGATGAAGCTTTAGCACAAGGGGTGATTTTAGCCCTGCGTGGTCAGGGGTTTGTGGTTAACCATGTTACCCAGGGATCGCAAGCATTAACCAGTATCCGTAGCCAGGATTGTGACGCCGTGGTGCTGGATTTAGGCCTGCCGGATATGGATGGCTTAGAAGTATTAAAAAGCACCCGGCAAAAATTTCCACGATTGCCGGTGCTGGTCCTGACCGCACGTGATGGTGTTGATGATCGGATCCGCGGTCTGGATTTAGGCGCTGATGATTATCTGGTCAAGCCTTTTGCACTGACCGAATTGTTTGCCAGATTGCGGGTTATCGAACGCCGGCTCGGTACCGCAACGCAGCATTTGATCCTGTTACATGGGGTTGAACTTGATAGTAGTGCCCATCAGGTTCGTCTTGACGGCGAAGCTTTATCGTTATCCAGACGCGAGTACATGTTATTAAAAGTTTTAATGGAATCCGCTGGCCGGATTAAAACCCGCGAGCAATTAGAAGCCAGTTTGTACGCCTGGGGCGAGGAAGTTTCCAGTAACGCCCTTGAAGTACACATTTCTAATTTACGTAAAAAATTACCAAAAGACTTTATCAAAACACTGCGTGGCGTCGGTTATAGCGTGGATCCGGCATGACATCAATCCGTCGTTATCTGGTTACGATCCTGATTGCGGTGTTGACGTTGACCAGTTTTATGGCAGCGTTGCAAAGTTATCGGCAAAGTATCAGTCGTTCGGATTTATTGTTTGATCAGGATTTAGTCTTGCTGGCCAGCAGTTTGTTACCGCAGTTTCAACATCATACCGCCAGTAACAATGAGTTATTGGTGATCCAGGTCTGGCAAGGCGAAACGCTGAAATACCAGAGCCAACGAGCGCCGACGCAACGTATTAGTGCCCCTGTTGGATTTAGTGAACAGAATTTCGCTGGCCAGCGCTGGCGGACTTATGTCAGTCAAACCCTGCCAGAGCCTACATCAAATGTCGCAACGTTAAATCAGGAGGTTGCAAAGACTCCATCAACGACCGCCGTTCGCTCCGATGAGCTATTGACGATCGTCGTCGCACAACCGCTCAAGCAACGGCAGGAACTCGCGGACGAAGTCGTGCTGGCGTCTATTTATCCGGTGGTCCTTAGCTTGCCGCTGCAAGCGTTGTTAATTTGGTTTGTCGTCAGTAAAGGCTTACAGCCCTTACGTCGCCTGACCCAGCAACTCTCGTTAAAAAAAGCAGATGATTTAACCCCATTGCAGTTGCCTGAAGTACCGCAGGAAATGACGCAGATGTTGGCGACAACCAATCATTTGTTGCAACGTCTGGACAATGCGTTTTTACGTGAAAAACGGTTTGCATCAGATGTCGCGCATGAACTACGAACGCCACTATCGCTATTACAGGTCACCTTACATAACGCTCAACAACAATGGCTTGAGCAAGGCGTGGCTGATCCGGATGGTTTGATGGATGCACTGAAACATGGTGTCACCAGAATGAGCCAACTGATTGAGCAAATAATGGTATTAAACCGGACTAATCCGGAGCACTTTAAAGCCAAGCTACAAGCGATTGACGTAACAGCCTTATGCCGTGAAGTGATTGGAGAGCTCTACCCACAAATCTTGGCAAAACAACAGCATATTGTGCTGGAAGCGGAAGATAGTTTGATGCTGGCGGCTGACCATTTTGCG
>JAHJNE010000375.1 GCA_018820995.1 Gammaproteobacteria bacterium
CCTGGGCTTGATATTTCAAGGGCTTCAAACTCCAAGGGCTTCAAATTCCAGGGATTTCGAAGTCCCCGGAGCCTGCCGACGAACTGGACACAGATAGGCAGTGACGAATAAGCCATGCTGCGGATTGCACCCACAGCGCTGTATGAACTCAGACGATAGGCACAGAACAATGACACAACGGATAATCATGATGGGTGAATGTATGGTCGAGCTGTTTCAGCTGGTCGAAAACGTTTACCACCAGAATTTTGCCGGTGATGTATTTAATACCGCGGTGTATCTAAAACGCAGTCTGGGCAATGAAGCACAGGTGCAGTTTTTTAGCGCTATTGGCACTGATTTGATCAGTGACAAACTGCTGCGCGCGGTGCAGGACGAGAAAATCGACACTGATTTACTGCTGCGGACCAAATCGGCTCGACCTGGCCTGTATATGATCAATACCGACTGTTTTGGTGAGCGCAGCTTTGTTTACTGGCGGGAAACCTCGGCGGCGAAACAAGTGCTGCAGTGTCTGCAAAGCCAACAAAAACGCGCCGCGCTTGATGGCAGCACGTTATTTTATTTCTCTGGCATCACGCTGGCCATTTTATCGCCGGACGATCGCGAAATGTTGTTTGCTTTGGTTGCAGAGCTGAAAGCGGCTGGTTGTCGGATTGGTTTTGATCCGAATTACCGTCCAGCGTTGTGGCAAAACGCCGAGCAAGCCCGTGACAATTTTATCCGGGCTTACCAGCTGTCCGATTTAGCTTTGCCTGGGGTCGATGATCACAAAGTGTTGTTTGATGATGCCGACTCAGCCGCAGTGCTGGCCCGTCTGGTGAGTTATGGCGTGCAGGAAATTATTGTCAAAAACGGCAAAGACGGTGTTTTGGCGCAGGTCGAGGGGGATTCATTCTTTAGCCCTGCAGTGCAAGTGAAAAAAGTGGTGGATACCACCGCCGCTGGTGACTCTTACAACGGCGGTTATTTGTCGGCGCGGATGCAAGGAAAATCGGCTAAAGCTGCTTGTCAGTATGCTGCAACCCTGGCTGCTTTTGTGGTAGAGCACACCGGCGCCATTGTCGCAAAAGACAAATTTGCCGAATTTCAACGGCAACATCCGCTGACTGATTTTTAAAAGAGCGCGTATGAAGCGACTTTTAGCCTTCGCATTTTCAGGGAGTTTTTGATGAATACGCAGTCATTTCAGCAACAAGGCCAGCTAGGCCAATTATTTCCAACCGCAGCCGACATTCCGCTGCAATTTGCGCCCGGTGAACCGGTGTTTCAGCGTTCATATTTAATTGGTGGTGTACTGCAAAGTTGGTCGGGTGAATTAGCGCCGGTCGTCAGCCCGGTCTGTTTGCGCGATGAAAAGACCGGTGAACTGACACCCTATGTACTGGGCGCGACACCGCTACTGGACGGTGCAGCGGCGCTTTCTGCGCTTGAAGCGGCGCTTCAGGCCTACGATTTAGGTCGCGGCGAATGGCCGACGTTGCCGGTGCTTGAACGGGTGCTGCATGTGGAAAAATTCCTGCAGGCGATGCTCAAAACCCGTAGCGAAGTGATTCGGTTATTGATGTGGGAAATAGGTAAAAACGAAGTTGATGCCAGCAAAGAGTTTGACCGGACCTGCGATTATATCCGCGACACGATTCATGCGTTAAAACAGCAAGATCGCAATGCAGCGCACTTTGTAGTGGAGCAGGGCACTATTGGCAAAATTCGTCGGGTGCCGGTTGGCGTGGCGCTTTGTATGGGGCCTTTTAATTACCCGCTGAATGAAACCTTCACCACACTGATCCCGGCGTTAATCATGGGCAACACGGTGATTTTTAAACCGGCCAAATATGGCGTGTTGCTGATCCAACCACTATTACAAGCCTTTGCTGACAGTTTCCCCGCCGGTGTCATCAACATCATCTATGGGCGCGGCCGTGAAACGGTCGGTGTGTTGATGGAAAGTGGCAAGATTGATTTGTTTGCTTTTATTGGCACCAATAAAGGCGCCAGCGATTTAAAAAAACTCCATCCAAAACCACATCGGTTGCGCGCTGTACTGGGGTTGGATGCGAAAAATCCGGCGATTATTCTGCCTTGTGCCGAGATGGCCAGTACCGTCAAAGAAGCCGTGTCCGGCGCGCTCAGTTTTAATGGTCAGCGCTGCACAGCGTTAAAAATTCTGTTTGTGCATCAATCAATTGCCGATGAATTTGTGGCGAAGCTCGCAGCTGAAGTGAATGCGTTAAAACTAGCGATGCCGTGGCAAACGGGCGCGCAAATAACACCTTTGCCAGAGCCAGGCAAAACGGCTGCATTGACGGCGTTATTGCAAGATGCGACCAGCAAAGGCGCGAAGGTGATCAACCAAGGTGGCGGTGATGTGGCTGCATCGTTGTTTAAACCTGCGGTGTTGTATCCGGTGCGTGCCGATATGCGTTTGTATCAGGAAGAGCAATTTGGCCCTTTGGTGCCGGTGGTGCCCTTTAACGATATCAGCGAAGTGATTGATTATGTGATCCATTCCGATTTTGGCCAGCAACTGAGTATTTTTGGTCGTGATCCACAACAAGTCGGTGAGCTGGTCGACATCTTTGCCAATCAAGTGGGCCGGATCAATATCAACAATCAATGCCAGCGCAGCCCGGATAGTTTCCCATTTACCGGCCGCAAAGATTCAGCCGAAGGCACCTTGTCGGTCGAAGACGCATTATTGCAGTTTTC
>JAHJNE010000376.1 GCA_018820995.1 Gammaproteobacteria bacterium
CAGCTGAAATTGATTGCCTTAGCCAATGTACCTGCGGGCATGTCGTTTATTGCCTGGGGCGGTTGTATCGTTTGGGCTGTGACGGGCAACCTATGGCAGAAAAAAGCGGCAACGCCGATGGATCCACAAGCATAATTTGCCAGTGGAATGACTTAGCCAGAGCGGTTTTGCAGCTGTGCCGCTTTGGCTTGCAAATCCTCATCGCTATCCGCATAGCGCAGGGCAATCTCGACAAACTGCTCTTCCACCGCTAAATACGCGTCAACAATATCCGGATCAAAATGGCTACCGCGCCCCTCCAGAATAATGACACGGGCTTTTTCGTGCGGCATGCCTTCTTTGTATACACGGCGACTAATCAATGCATCATACACATCGGCCAATGCCATCAACCGTGCTGACAAAGGAATCGCTTCACCAGCCAGACCTTCCGGGTAACCACTACCATCCCATTTTTCCTGATGATACAACGCAATTTCTTTTGCCAGTCGTAAAAAGGCTACCGGCGCCCCCAAGGCTTTTTCAGCATATTCAATGGCATTCCAGCCCAAAGTTGTATGCGTTTTCATAATTTCAAACTCGTTACCGACAAATCGACCCGGCTTTAACAAAATACTGTCTGGAATGCCGACTTTACCAATATCATGCAAAGGTGCTGATTTATAGAGTAACTTAATCATGTCATCGTCCAAAATAGCCGCATACTTTGGATGATGTCGCAATTGCTGCGCCAGCTCTTTGACATAATATTGGGTACGACGAATATGGTTTCCGGTATCTGAATCACGGGTTTCTGCCAGCGACGCCATGGCTAAAATCGTCACGTCCTGAATTGCCAACACATCTTGTGTCCGTTTTTCCACTTCAGCCTGTAAAAACGCATTGTTATCACGCAGAAAATCAACATGGCTTTTTAACGCCAACTGCGTTTTAACGCGTGCCAGCAGAACCGGTGGGCTAATTGGTTTACTGATAAAATCAACCGCCCCTAGCGAAAACCCTAATTCTTCGTCTTCTACAGCCACTTTCGCCGTCAGAAAAATCACCGGGATGGTCGCAAGCGCCGGATCGGCTTTTAATCGACGACAGACTTCAAATCCATCGAGATCCGGCATCATAATGTCCAGTAAAATCAAGTCCGGTTTGTCCGCGCTGGCAACAATTTGCAAGGCTTTTTGCCCATTGTTCGCCACTTTGACCCGGTATAAATCTTTTAATAAGGCATTCATCAGCATTAAATTGTCGGTGGTATCATCAACCACCAGAATGGTCGGTTTTGGCCTTGTTTGTGCGTCCATCTGACATCCCTCCTTTACATCAATGTGCTTTCACTTCAGTGATTTTCCAAAAAGCATCCAGATCCGTGAAAACTTGTAACCGCTGTAATTCACTCTGACCCGCCATTCTATTGCCTCGGCTGGCCCGTCCTTTAGTTTTCTTCGTTGAGCTGGTCAGCCTGCGCTTGTTCAATCATCGCTAACGCCTGGTCAAATTCAAAATTCTCAACCGCTGCCTTCAAGCCTGGATAAAGGGCTGGAAACGACTGCTTCCAAAAAAGTTGCTGCTCTGAAAATAGACTGATGGCGTCACCGTCGGCATCAGCGAGGAGCTGGCAAAGCTGTTGGACGCCTTGAGAAGTCAATAATGGTTGTGAAGTTGTAGCTCCGGAGTTCGATGTTTGCGATTCTGCAACAACCGCTCCCAAGGCTGTCTGATCCAACTTGTGCAGCAACGGCATTAGGTTAGTTTGAAGCTGCAGCCATTGCTGCTGAAGTCGCAGCAGCGCACTATCAAGCGATGTAACCAATGTTGTGCTCAAGGAACCGTCTGACAATGCCGCAGCCGCCCGCTGCTGACAATACTGTTCTAACGCACCAGCTTCGCCAGCAAGCTGCGTCAGGCCAACGGTTGCCGCCACACTTTTCAGACTATGCGCGTGACGCTCAGCTTCCGGCCAATCATCGCTGGCTGCAGCATGTAGCAGCTGGCTCACCAGTGGTTCTTTCGCGTCGACACATCGATTTAATAACGACAAATACAGCTGAACATTTTGCTGCAAACGCCGACACGCATCACGCCAATTTAATAACGGACATTGATCAAGGATCG
>JAHJNE010000377.1 GCA_018820995.1 Gammaproteobacteria bacterium
ATATTCGCCGAATAAATCTGAACACTGTTGTTCAGTCGCCATCACATAATCGTCTTTGTGATAAACCTTGTTACGGTCGCGGATATAGGCAGAGGTGGAGCTATAATTGGCGGTGCCGTCAGGACCACGACCAGCGGTTAAATCACGCTGGCCAGATCTTAACATTTCATCTTCGGCGTATTCTAAAACCAACACAGTCTCACCAAATGAGCTACTGAAGCCGGTAGTGAAAGACAATTTATCTTTGTCACGACCACCGTGTTGTGGGTTTTCATGGCGTAATTCGAGTACTGAACCTTCATACTGTTTTTTCAGAATGATATTCACCACGCCGCCAATGGCGTCAGAGCCATATATTGCAGAAGCGCCGCCGGTCAGAATTTCAATCCGCTCAACCGCACTGGATGGGAAAGTTGAAGTGTCGACAAAGTTAGTCGAACCACCGGTTGCCGTCGGATATTGCGGAATACGCTTACCATTCACTAGCACTAATGTGCGGTTAGCACCCATACCACGCAGGTTGATGGTACTTGCCCCCTGAGTCCAGCTCGACTCATTCCCTTCAATAGTGCGACCCGCATTGCCGATACTGGCTTGCAAAATCTCTTCGACGTTATTAAACCCGCTCATTTCGATATCGAGGGCGCTAATCACCGTGATTGGCGCGACACCCTCCATATCAGTACGTTTAATCCTTGAGCCGGTGACTTCAATCCGCTCTGGTGCTTTTTCACCGGCAGCAACGGTGCTTTGTAACGCTTGTGCTGCAGATGGCAACAAACAACTGCCTAGCAGGGCAGCACTGACAATTTGCGCGATTAAGGTCTTATTATTCATGCTCATGTTCCTGTTTATATTTTATTTTCCGCTGGTTCGAAAAATTACTGATCACATTCAAAAACTGAAAAACGACCAAAAAGGCAACCCTGCCAATCTCAATCAAGCTTCCTGCGTTGTTTTTCAGGCAATTTTTATCGGTGTTTTTTACTGCGCGTTTTTCACGTCTCTACTCGATACTTTCCACAACACTCATCTAACGACTGCAACTTGTATCAAGTCGAAAAGACATCTCAACTGCTACAGGCTCGTTTTGTTACCTTTTCTCTCTCTTCTGAATATCTTTTATATTAAATACAATCACTTAAACTAGACTCGCAGAGCGCCGCAACAGTACTAGATTGCCAATTTTACTTGGTCATCAAACGTTCAATCAGGCTTGGCTGCGGTAAAAGGGCTAATTGGCAACCGTTCGCCACGCAAATTACCGCGCATAAATTCACCCGCCGGCATGCCCGGTAACTGCCATAACAGTAATTCGCCGCTTTCACCTTTTTTGATATTGCTGTCCAGTGAGATGACCTGGCCGCCCTGATGCAGATAAATCGCATCCATACTGGTGTGGCCGACGATCACCCGCTTGGCGTGTAGTTGTTGTAATAGCTGCTCCAGTTCGCCTGAACGGATGGCTGCCTTTTCCCGAAAGTAGCCGCGATACCAAACGGGTCCCAACGAGCCATATAAAAAGTCCAATACTGGCTGTTGCTTTAAAGTCGCTTTGTCCATTCCCAGCGATGCACGGTAATACTCGTTCACTTCGGTCATCGTCATGCCAAGGGCAAGGTAATCAGGATGAAGTCCGGCATGCACAAACACACTGTCATTGACCTGCACCAGCACTGGGCGGCTGCGCAACCAGTCACCGAGGACCGAATCGGCGCTGTACAATTGCTGATAGCTCAGGCCAAGAATGGCTTCAACCTGCCGGTATTTTTCATTGAGGTAGCGCAAGTCGCCCGCCAGGACCATGGTTTCATGATTGCCAAGCAATAAATGCAACTGACCGCCTGCGGCGATGGCCTGTTGTTCTAACTGATATAAAAACCACAAAATTTCGGTCACCGCCGGACCACGGTCCATCACATCACCTGCGATGACCAAATGCCCATCACCAAAACTCCAGTTTTGCTGGTGATCAATAATTCCGTGCTGCCGAAGAAGGTTTTGCATCAGGTCAAGTTGGCCATGAATATCACTGAGTGCTGCCAGTTTCTGCGCGGTAAATTTTACCTGAGGTAAGGGTTCAGCCCGGTGTCGGATCTGCAACCTTTTTGAAAAACCACACAGCGGTTCCAATACTGCGCTTTGGTGTTGCTGCAACTGCCGCTTTTCTCCATCACAAACCCATTGCGCATCAATTTGTTGCTGCTGCCCAAAAAACACATAGGGGCCATCCTGCACCGGCGTTTGCCAAATAGTCAGTGGCCAGCCGAAAAACCAACTCATGCCTAACAAGGCTTGTAGTGCTAACACCATGAGCAACAGCCCTTTTTTCTTCATAGTCGATCCTGTTCCACTTGTTTATTCAGGTGATACTCGCCGCTGTTGCTTGTCGTCATCGCTGACAACCCGCGACAACCAGTGAAGATAACCGGTGCTTCGGGTTAACCTGACAATCATCACCACAGCACTGCATTGAGCCTGAGCATCATGGAACAGCGGCGGCAATTCAACTGTTGGCGCGCGTCGCGCTCTCCATTTGTCGCCGTTTTGTTCTCTTTTAATATCTATTTATTGAATATCAATACGTTATATTCAGATGTGCGCTGTAAGTTGGACCTAAACATCGAGCTAGCGACGTCTTTGCAAAGCTGACAGAGAGGGTGGTCTGGGGTACACTCGGGCGGTTTTCAGCTTGAAGGAACCATCCCATGTCAAAAAAAGTTTATTGTCTGGCGCAATTTTTACCAAAAGAAGGTCAGGAACAGGCGCTATTTAACGTTCTGCAGCAATTGGAACCGAACACCTTAAGAGAAGATGGCTGCCTGCAATACCGGGTAACCCGCCACATTCAAAGCCCTTTTGCCGAAGGGACCAGCTATCCGATAGTGTTTAATGAAATCTGGTCAGATATGCAGAGTTTTGAAGCGCATTGCCAGCGGGCTGAAATTAAGAATTTTTTCGAGACTTATTGTTTGGCTGCCGATGGCCTGGCCCAAAGCTGGAACGTCTGTGTCTACAGCGATGAACCGGCGGAGTTTGATGCTCCCCAGTTCGTTTGAGATAGGCTTGTTAACTTGGGCTAGCAGTTGGGCTAGCTCAGTTGGGTTAGTTCAGTTGGGCCATTCTGAATGAGGCCGGATGTTTAAATCCGGCCTTGTCATACCTTCACTCAAG
>JAHJNE010000378.1 GCA_018820995.1 Gammaproteobacteria bacterium
GCCAGCTGCGGGATATTCACAGCGGCAAAATAGTCCAGCAAGGCAGGCGACCAACCACCAATCATCTGCACTAAATCGCGGGTGTCGACATAATCACGCAAATACACCGGCAAGGTGATAAACAACTGATTATATGCAGTAAAAAAACCGGTCAGCAGCAGTAAAAAACAGACAAAACGACCATTCCCCAGCTGTAACTGTTGCCGATACCAGAGCGTCGGCATCGCTGTTGATTCGACCAAGGGTGTGGCAATAGGTGTGACGACAGGTTCGGCAACAGCTTTGATAGCCGCCACTTTGCCAGCTGCGCGGCGTAAGCCAAAACTCCACAGCAGATTCAGGCCAATCCAGACGCCCGCCAGCAACAGCATTTGCCACCAATGGATGGCAAAACGTGGGCTGAACATCAACCCCAGCAATAACGGCAACACCAACAAAGCAACCCGGCCATTGCCGAGCACCTGCTGCATTTCCTGTAACACCTGGCGCACGCTGCGCTGGTCGGAAACATTAATTACCGGCTCACGATACCAAAACAGCGCCGGGATAAAATTAATCAGGATCCACAGCGATGACATCACAAACACCCAGTCCCAGCTGATCGCCCTTAAATATCCCGCCACCAAAGGCCCAAGAAAACCACCGATATTAACCATGGTGTAAAAAATGCCAAAGGCCAGCCCGCGGTTACTATCGTCACTGCAACGGCCGACAGTTCCGACGACCACCGGTTTAAAGCAGGCAGCCCCGACTGCCACAGCGGTAAACGCCAGAAAAAATGCCCAAAAACTATGGACTTGCCCCAGCATAAAATAAGCTGGCGCCATCAAGGCAAAGGAGCACAAAAACATCCGCCGGTAGCCATACCGATCGGCCAGCGCGCCTGTTAATACCGGCAGCAGATACAGCAAAAATGGGATCATGCCCTGTAAAAAACCACGGTCCTGATCGCTAAAACCCAAACCCCCATGGCTGATCGGGCTGGTCATATAAAGCGACGACAGACTAAAAAAACCGTACCAGGCCAGTCGTTCGAAAATTTCCATGGTATTGGCAACATAAAAGGTCGCCGGAAAGGGGCTACGTCGGACTGTGCTCATAGGTTGTTCTCTGAATTATTGTAATTGTCGTCTCCCCTCAATCATTGGAGGAGCAGGGTGGCGGCGAACAAGGCTGAAACTTCGCAGCAACGAAGCCAGCACCCCAGCAACTTCCCTGCGCCGTCCCTGCAACGTCAAGGATGACGGGGATACCTAACCAAAATAAGGCCGCTGCAATACCAATTCGGCGCAAAGCAAATCACTGAGTGCGGTGCCGACCGATTTAAACAAGGTAATTTCGTCGGCACTTTGCCGCGCCGGCAGATTGCGCTGGCACAACTGCGCCAATTCAGCGCGAATGCTCTCAGCCGAAAATTGCTGCTCGGCCATTGGGATCAACAGCTCGCCGGCTTCATTCAGTACATTGTTGCGATCATCAACGTACACCGAAGCGCGGCGCACCAACTCGCTGTCACATTCGCGTTGCTGCGGGCTATGGTTGCCCAATAAATCGACATGACAACCGGCCGGTATATCATTGCCAAACAGCAGTGGTGTGGCAGAGCCGGTGGCAGCAACAATAATGTCGGCTTGCGCACAGGCTGGCGCAATATCTGACACCACTGTCACTTGTACACGCGGATACAACAGCTGCACTTTCTGGCGTAATTGCTGCGCAGCTGCTGTATTGCGCCCCCATAGCAGCAAGGTTTGTAAATCATGCTCCACCAGATGGGCCTGAATAAGCGGCAGTGCTAAACGACCAGTCCCGAGCAACAACAGGGTTTTCGCATCAGTCCGTGCCAAATACCGCGACGCCAAAGCCGACACCGCCGCCGTGCGCCAACAAGTCACGCTACTGCCATCGACCAACGCCAGCGGTACGCCGTTGTCCCGCCGGTACAGCAAAATACTCGAATGGAGCGCCGGCAACTGCTGCACGGCATTATCCGGAAAATAACTAAAAGCCTTCACCGCTATCACCCGCTCATTCCAGGATGGCAATAAAGCAAGCGCTTCTGGCTTCCCGGGCGACAGCGGCAGCAGCTGTCGTGGTGGCATGGTGAAGTTTCCGGCAAAACCTTGCTGTAACGCGCTGATCAATCGCGGGAAATCCAACACCTGGTCGACTTGCTGGGCACTAATAATTTGCATATACCCTTATTCCTTGAAGATTTGGGGTTGTTGCCACTTCGTGGCGACCTTGCTCGTTCGTCGCCTACCCAAATCTTCAATGATTTCGGGTATAACGCTTGTCTCTAAAAATCAAAAAGGCAGTGGCTGATCAACAATCCAGCGCAAACTGCTGCGGCGCTTTGGTCAGCTGCACATACCCATGGGCCGTCACCAGCACATCATCTTCCAGCCGCAGCCCACCATAATTCGGCAGATACACGCCTGGTTCGATGGTAACGACAGCTCCGACCGGCAATTTCAGTTGATTGCCCGGGCTTAAAAAAGGTTGTTCATGCAACTGCAAACCAACACCATGGCCAAGCCCTGGCCCGGCATACCGGCCAAATTGAGAATGCTGTAGCACCTGATCGGAGATGGCAAACAAGGCACTGGCCGAAACACCGGCTTTCACGGCTTTCAGCGCCGCCTGCTGCGCCTGCTGCACCGCCTGAAATAGCTGAAGTTGCAATAGATCCGGCTTTCCGGCGACATAACTACGCGTCATATCACTGCGATAGCCGTTGACGACAGCGCCAAAATCAATCAGCACCAAATCGCCTTTTTGTAGTCGCTGCGTCGTTGGCAAAGCATGTGGCAATGCCGAACGTGCGCCAAAACCGACAATAGTGGCAAAGGACAAGGCTTCAGCACCAAGTTTTTTTAGCCGGTATTCCAGCTCAGTGGCAAAATCAGCTTCACTGATGCCAGGTTGCAGCAGCGGTAAAACTTGCGCCAAAGCCTCATCTGCGATCTGCGCCGCCTGCTGAATTTGCGCCACTTCCCAATCGTCTTTCACCATTCGCAAACTGCTCAGCACCGGCGGACAAGCAGTGCAATGCACGGTAGATAAATCCTGCTGTATCTGCTGCCATTGCTGCACGCTGATTGATTCAGCCTCATACCAGAGCTGCGTTGCCTGCTGTGCCGCGAGCTCTAACGCCAGCGCTTCACCGAGCCGTTGTTGGTCGCGGTCGCGGCAAATCACCCGACAACCTTGCTGTGCCTGCGCGCACTCTTGCCGGGCTTGCGCCTCAAACCGATAGTCGGTGATCAGCGCCACGCTATGTTGGGTCAGTACCACACAAGCCGCTTCGCCGGCGTAATTGACCAGATAACGCAAATTCTCAGCGCCAAATATCAACGCGGCTTGTTGATTCGCTTGTTGCATCGCCTGACGAAAAGCCGCCAGCCGGTTGGCAAATTGTGGCTGCAACGGCGCCAGCATCGGAATTCCTGTATTCATCGGAAAATAAATCCTTCTGCAAATGGGTCTTGGGGATCAAGATAAAACTGCTGGCGGCCTGTGACATAAGCCTGGCCTTGTACCCGCGGGATCACGGCCTGATAAGGGCCGTAATGCAGCTGTTCGACAATCGATAGCTGAAACCGGGAGCCGACAATACTTTCAATCATCAGCGTCTCACCTATTGCCAGCTTGCCTTGTTGTTGCAAAATGGCAGCAACACCTGAGACACCACTGCCGGTCGGACTGCGGTCAAGCTCACCATCGGCAAAGACACAGACATTGCGCATATCGGCTGTTGCAATGGCATGGGTTGATTCTTGGTGCGGCAAAGCGGCGCCAGTGAAAATGGTGCCGTATAAAAAATTTAAGTCAGCGGCAAAAGGGTGCTCAATAGTGAGCTGCTGCGTAAGTGCCGCTTTAATGCGTTGACCCAGCTCAATGATTTGCCGGTGACTTTCCATCGCCAGCGACAAGCCAATACTGGCGGCATCGACATACGCATAAAAAGCTCCGCCATAGGCGAGGGTATAACGGA
>JAHJNE010000379.1 GCA_018820995.1 Gammaproteobacteria bacterium
GACACAAAGCATGGTCAAAGACGATCAACAGCGCACCATGCTATTTGAGTTAGATCGCAATATTCAAACATTGCGTCAGCAGTTAGGCGACAGCACCGAAGTGTTGAGTCTCACCGGGCACTATCACAATCTGCTACGGCAATGGGCGCAATTATAAGTGGCTCATTCAATGGACAATTAAGTGGCCAATTCAGTTGTCATTTAATTGGACAAAACAATCAGCCTTTTAAAACATCAGTCGCATGTCAGCGAGTCAGAACAAGGTATCGCCGGCACTGATAGCATCTGTTATAACTTTACAAATTCGCCTTCATTCAGGATCAACAGCGGCACCTGACCCTGGGGCAGATGTTGCAACTGTTGTTTCATCGTCAGCAGCCGTTGCAGCGGTGCGTGTGAACTCAGATCGCCCATTTTCCAGCTGGCGTTGCCATAACCCCATGGGATCATTAACTTACAGCCCAAATCGGCCGCGGCGCTTAGCGCATCTTCCGGGGTCGTGTGGACGTATCGATACCAGTCGCCATCGGTTTCATGGTGATAAGAAGCAATTGGAAGCAAACAAACATCAATAGTGCCATATTTCTGCTTAATGTCGCTAAAATGGGCTGAATAGCCGGTATCACCGGCGAAAAAAAGCTTCTTACCGTTTAGTTCCAACAACCAGCCATTCCAGGAGCTATGCGCAAAATCGTCATAAATAAAGGGGATCCAAATCCGGTTACTGAAATGGTGTGCTGGCACTGCATGCACCTGTAACGCTCCCAACTGTTGTTGGGTGTACCAGGCCATTTCGCTGATTTGTAGCTGTTGTTGCGGGAAATGTTTGGCAACACCAAGCGGCACCATATATTTCGGCTGAGGGCCTAACGTCGAAATATCTGCTTTGTTAAAGTGATCATAATGTATATGCGAATACAACACGGCGTCGGTGCTGGCAAGCTCTTGGGCTGTGAGCTGCGCGGGTAATTGCCGGTTAAAACCTTCACTAAGCCAAAATGCCCAGTTCACCGGCCAGTCGAATTGTTCCAGCACTGGATCAAGCAATAGCTGCTGACCATCAGCGGTATGGATTTGAAAGCTGGCGTGCCCGAGCCAACGAACGGTAAAACCCGCATGCAGTGGTTGCCATTGCTGCTTACCGTTGTAACGACAATGTTCGGCCGGCGAATCAATTTCGCAAATTAGGCTTGGCTGTGGTGCGTAACAATCCAGCTGACAACTGACCGGGTAATTTTTGTCTCCGGGATAGCTATTTTTATACCGGCCTTCGGCCGTCATTGGCTGCTGTTTTGTGCTTAGCGCAGGAGTCAGCGTGTTCACGTTATTACTTTGACTGCAGCCAGCCATTGGCAAGACCACCATCAACAAGGCCGTCGTCAGAGAAACAACCACTGGTAAAAAGCCCGTCCGTTGGAACTTTAGATTCTGAGTGGTTATGCGGTAGCGCTTTAGCATCAACTTGATTCCCGTTCTGGATTTTGAACATTTTAAGCATAAAATCGCTGTTACATCACGGTTAGTTAGTAAATTGTAACCAGGCTGTGTCGATTGCTGTGGTTGTTATACCTGATGAAATGTCTCTAGTTATCAAGGTTTTTGTCTGTTGATGGCTGCAACGCTGCGATTTTGATAAAGCTAGCTGAAACAAATTGAAATACTTTGTAAAAAACCAGACATAGGCGAAGCCTGCTAATTCTGGCATGCTGCAAATGCACATTTTTCAGTCACATTTCGTTTAATGTTATTTCAATAAACAGCCAGGAAGAAGCATGTTAGAAATCAAAAACTTATCCAAAACATATAATAATGGCGTTCAGGCATTGTCGAATGTCAGCCTGAGCATTCCAAAGGGCATGTATGGCTTGCTTGGCCCCAATGGTGCCGGGAAATCCAGTCTGATGCGAACGATTGCCACTTTGCAAAGTGCTGATGCCGGTACAATTACCTTTGATGGGATTGATGTGTTGCAAAATCCTAATGCGCTGCGCCGTACTTTAGGTTACCTGCCGCAGGATTTTAATGTCTATCCACGCATCAGTGCCTTTGATTTACTGGACCACCTGGCTGTACTCAAAGGGTTGTCCGAGAAAAAATCCCGTCACGAAACCGTCAATGGCTTATTAGCCCATACCAATTTATTTCAGCATAAAGATAAAGCCGTTAGCAGTTTTTCTGGCGGGATGCGCCAGCGCTTTGGGATTGCCCAGGCGCTGTTAGGCGACCCTAAATTATTGATTGTTGATGAACCAACCGCGGGTTTAGATCCAGAAGAACGCAACCGTTTTCACAATCTTTTAGTGAGCTTGGGCGAAGAGAAAGTGATTATTTTGTCGACGCATATTGTGGATGATGTGGCTGAGTTGTGCCCGCAAATGGCGGTGTTGGCAGGCGGTAAAATTTTGCTACAAGGCGAGCCATTAAAACTGGTTGATGAGCTGCAAGGGCAAATCTGGAGCAAAACGGTATCGCAAACCGAAGCGCTGGAATTGGAACAACAATTGCCGGTTATTTCCAAGCGTCTATTCGCAGGCCGTACTGTA
>JAHJNE010000380.1 GCA_018820995.1 Gammaproteobacteria bacterium
ACGGCCTGCAGCCAATAGAACCCTGTGTGATGGAGCAACCATGATTCAAATAGAACAATTGGCAAAGTCATTTGTCATCAGCAAACAAAACAAGCTGTCTGACAGTGAAAAAAATGACGTGCGTTTTGGCGGCGACCGCTTTCATTCAGTGCGTAATGTGAGTTTCGAATGCACTGCCGGTCAGGTCCTTGGGCTGTTAGGCCCCAACGGCGCCGGTAAAACCACCACCTTAAGAATGTTATCCACTGCTTTGCAGCCAGACAGTGGCGCCGTGATGATTGATGGGCAGGACGTGATTAAAGATCCATTGCAAGCGCGTAAACGGATCGGTTTTTTATCCAGCAGTACTGGGTTGTATGGTCGTTTGACCGCTCGCGAAAACATTGCCTATTTTGGGCGTTTGCATGGCATGAACGAGACTGTTCTCAATCAACGGATTGAAGAATTGTTAACCTTATTGTCGATGCACGAATTTGCCAACCGACGGGCCGACAATATGTCGACCGGGATGAAGCAAAAAACAGCCATTGCCCGTGCCGTGGTGCATTCACCCAAAGTGGTGATTTTAGATGAGCCGACAACAGGCCTGGATATTATGACGGTACAGACGGTGCTGGATTTTATTCAATCGTTAAAGCAGCAGGGCACGCCGGTGATTTTTTCGACCCATCACCTGGATGAAGTCGCTACCTTGTGTGACAAAGTTGTGGTTATCAATCATGGAGTCAGTGCTTTTAACGGCAGCTTAAATGAATTCAAACAGTTAACTGATAGTGGTGATTTACGTCAGTCGTTTTTAAAAGTGATCCAACAGGAGGCCGTGTAAATGTGGCAGGTGTATTTAAAGGAATTAACTGAACTGTTGCGAGACAAAAAAACACTGATGTTTGTTATTTTGCTGCCAATCCTGATATTCCCGGTGTTGTTTGGAATCATGGGCTTTGTGATGGCAAATGTCAGTCGACAAGCCGAAGCAGAAGAGCATCGTTATGTGGTGATCCATGCTGACCGAGCAGCCGAGTTCGCTGACGCGCTGTTTTATCACAAGAATTTTAAGCAAGTCACCACCACACTGACCAGTGTCGATGATTTAAAGCAGGCGATACGCGACGATAAATTTGATGTTGCGATTGTGATCCCCGCGGATTTTGATGCGTCGGAACAAAATCTTGATCAAAGCAAATGGCAGCTGATTCATAATAGTTCTTCGCAATTGGATATGATTTCAAAACACTTTGACGAGCTTTTAAAAAACTATAGTCAGAAATTGCAGCAAGCGAAATTAATTAATCTGGGTGTCACCATGGCACAAATGCCGGCTGTGTTAGAGCCAGTCAAAGTTGAGCGGGTAAATACCGCCGAGAGCAGAGAAAATGTCGGTGAGTTGATTGGTGGCTGGATTGCCTATTTGTTGGTACCGCTTTGTCTGGCTGGTGCGTCTTACCCGGCAATCGATATTGGTGCTGGTGAAAAAGAGCGCGGAACACTGGAAACATTACTGATTTGTCCAATCTCCCGATCGGCCATTGTGATGGGTAAATTTTTAACGGTGTTAACCACCGGGCTGGTCGCCGCGCTCATTACGGTGGTTAGCTTTGGCAGCTGGGGCTATGTGATAGGCTCGATGATGGGTGTTGATATCGTTGAGAAAGCGATGTCGACTTTAGGCTTAATTGATTTAACGTTGATTCTAGCCTTATTGATCCCATTGACTGCTATTTTTGCAGCCTTGCTGCTGAGTTTATCCATCTATGCCCGCAGTTACAAAGAAGCACAAAATTATATTGGCCCGCTAACGATGGTGATTTTTATGCCGCTGGTGGTATCGATTTTACCTGGCATCGAGCTGAACTGGAAACTGGCGATGGTGCCGGTTCTCAACGTTGCGCTTGGGATTAAAGAGCTGGTTAAAGGCACTATTGATTATTCGTTGCTCGCGGTGGTTTTATTGTCAACACTGATGCTAGCTGGTGCGATGATTGCTTTTTGCGTGTCTTGGTTTCAAAAAGAAAAAGTGTTGTTTCGCTGATTTCAGCTCTGACACAGAGTTGCAGTGTCGCTGACTGGTCGGCGACACTAAATATTGCATAATAGCAGCATTCAGATTTGCAAAATGAAGCAAGATTGACACCCATAGGATGAGTAAATTTAGATGTTAGTTGACGACTTGTTCGATGCATTGGTAAACCCTTATCAGGGCTGTTATATCGGGCCGGCGCAACTCCCGGCTTTGCTGAATGAAGAAACTATTGTTGTTTTCGCAAGAAAATTAGCCAATACGATGAATGCATGGCAAAGCCAGTATCGACTGATTTGGCTGGAACTGCCTTCGTCACATGCAGATTTAATTGCACCGGCACTGGCGTTGGGGTTTCGTTATCATCATTGTCATAGTGAACAGTTGATGTTGGTGAAACAGCTACAATCTGACAGCTATGTGCCGTTAGCTGCCACTCATAGCATTGGCGTTGGCGCGTTAGTTTGGTCGCCTGATGGTCAGGTATTGATGGTAAAAGAATTACCGCTACCTGGTGAAAAACCAGGTTATTTCAAGTTACCTGGTGGCATGGTCGAGCAAAAAGAACATCTGGCCAGCGCAGTGGTGCGGGAAGTTTTGGAAGAAACCGGAGTCGAGGCTACTTTTCAGTCATTGCTGGGGATACGCCACCATCATCGGGGTCAGTTTGGTGCTTCGAACTTGTACATTGTCTGTCAGCTACAGGCGCAAACGACGGCCGTCATTGCTGCCGAAAATGAAATTGCTGAAGTGCGCTGGTTTGCACCGGAAGATTATCTGAATGATGAAAAGGTTAGTCAATACAATAGGTTATTGGTTTCTAGTGCGTTAAGGCATTCTGGGATGGTGCACCATCAGGTTGAGGGTTATCAACAGTCTGCGGCGGATTACGAAATTTACTTACCAGAACTATAAACGAAGAAATTAGATCTTTTTAAAAAACATCAGCTTGGGTTATTTGCGACCAATGGTGCTTGAAATTTAATCAAAATTGCTAGAGGCTGAGCTCTGGAACTTCACCAGCCAGCAGAGCGCGGACTTATTATGACTTCTGATTTTGTGAAACAAGTTCATCTGGAAACTGCACGTCGATATCAACAACAGGGTTATGATACTGACTTTCTGATCTCACACTTTCAAAAAGTAGCGCTGGATCAAGATGATATCGCAGAGCTATTAACAGCCATTACCTCAAAGGGACTTATCTCTGAGCGTAACGAGAGAAATTCCGTATAAAAAAACCACCGTTGTGATAACGGTGGTTTTTTAACTTTAGCGTGGAACTAGCGTTGGCGAGTTAATTAGATTTGACGGGTTGCCCATAAATCATATTCATCAGCGGCGTCTACAACAGCGCTGATAACGTCACCTGGTTTGACATCCATCAAACCATTTAAGTAAACCGCACCATCAATTTCCGGCGCATCAGCGAAGCTGCGACCTACAGCACCTTCATCATCAACTTCATCAATCAGCACCTGAATCGTCCGGCCAATTTTTGCCTGCAGTCTTGCGGCACTGATCCGTTGTTGAGTTTCCATAAACCGGTGATAACGTGTTTCTTTCACTTCTTCCGGAACTGGATCTGGTAGTTCGTTAGCTTTTGCGCCGACCACTGGACTGTACTTAAAGCAGCCAACGCGATCCAATTGCGCTTCTTCCAGGAAATTTAATAGCTCTTGGAACTCTTCTTCAGTTTCCCCGGGGAAACCGACAATAAATGTTGAACGGATCGTAAGTTCCGGACAAATTTCACGCCATTTTTTGATCCGCTCTAAAGTACGCTCTGCCTGGCCTGGTCGTTTCATGAGTTTCAGGATCCGCGGGCTAGCATGCTGAAATGGAATGTCTAAATAAGGTAACAACTTACCTGCTGCCATCAGCGGGATCACGTCGTCAACATGTGGGTACGGATAGACATAATGTAAGCGCACCCAAATGCCGAGTTCAGACAAGGCTTCACACATGGCTTGCATTGAAGTTTTTACCGGCTGGCCATTCCAGAATCCGGTGCGATGTTTGACATCAACACCATAAGCACTGGTGTCCTGAGAAATGACGAGTAACTCTTTCACACCGGCTTTTTGCAAACGGCTGGCTTCATCCAGAACTTCGCCAATTGGGCGGCTCACCAAATCTCCACGCATTGACGGGATAATGCAGAAGGTACAACGGTGGTTGCAGCCTTCTGAGATTTTTAAATAAGCGTAGTGTTTTGGCGTTAATTTAACGCCCGTATCAGGGACCAGTTGTAAGAAAGGATCATAAGCTGGTTTTGGTACAAATTGATGAACCTGATCCAACACGTTTTCATAAGCGTGTGGGCCGGTGATCCCTAGGACGTTTGGATGGACCTGACGAATTTCATCTTCACGTGCCCCAAGACAGCCGGTAACAATTACTTTACCGTTTTCCGCCAAAGCTTCACCGATGGTGTCGAGTGACTCTTGTACTGCGCTGTCGATAAAACCGCAGGTATTGACGATCACCAGTTCAGCGTCTTCGTACGACGGTACGATGTTATAACCTTCAACTTTCAGTTGCGTCAGAATGCGC
>JAHJNE010000381.1 GCA_018820995.1 Gammaproteobacteria bacterium
CAGTCGCAAGATGAATAAAACCTAGTGTAGCGAAGCCGCCGATAAAAGTCGGTAGCGTGGCCGCAAATGACTATAAATTGGCTGCAACGACGCTGTTGTGGGTGCAACGATTTGGCTAGGCTCAATAGATGCAAACCAAGAAGGCAGCGCATCTTGCAGTATCTTAAATTCAGTTTATTTAATTGGTTAAGCTTACCGTTTTTGCTGGGTATTTTTTTAGGTGGCCATTGGCTGGCGTTAGGCTTCCTGGTGCTGACGTTGGTGATTGTGCTTGGCGATCTGTTATGCGGGGATGACACCAGCGAGCCGGACTATCAACAGCTTTGGATCCTCAATGCCTTGTTATACAGCGCTTTACCTGCCATGTGCCTGGTGTTTCTGGCCATGATGTGGAGCCTGTCGGCGCAGGATTTGCTTGGGCTTGGCCACTTCATCCAACAGCTGACCGGCTATGATGCATTGGCAGCACGGCAAACCAATACGTTTTGGCATTATGGCGTGATGTGTCTGGCCGCCGCACTGCTGATTTCGCTGCTGGGGACCATCCCGGCGCATGAATTAACCCATCGCACTGCGGATCCAATCGCGATGCTCGTCGGGCGCTGGTTACTGGCATTTAGCTGGGATACCGCTTTTGCAATTGAACATGTGTATGGTCATCATCGGTATGTAGCAACCGCCAAGGATCCAGCCAGCGCGCCGCGTGAGCGCAATGTATACCAACATATCTGGCGCTCAACCCTGGGTGGTAATGTCAGTGCCTGGCGTATTGAAGCGCAGCGGCTGCAGCACAAAAAATTTGCAGTGCTAAGTGTACATAACCGATTTATACGTGGCGTGGTGATGTCATTCAGTTTATCTGCCGTGGCGCTGCTGTTGGCAGGCTGGCAAGGTTTATTGGCGTTTAGCATCAGCGCCCTGCTCGCCAAAACCTTGTTGGAAATTGTCAATTATATCGAGCACTACGGCCTGCAGCGCCAGCCAAACCAGCCGGTGAGGCCCTATCACAGTTGGAACAGCAATAAACGCATCAGTAGTTGGGCCAGTTTTAACCTCACCCGGCATTCCCATCACCACGCCAAGGCAACAGTGCCGTTTTATCAACTCAAAGCCGTGCCAGAGGCACCACAATTGCCGACCGGTTATCTGGGGTCTATTTTGTTGGCGCTGATCCCACCGCTCTGGTTTCATTTAATGGCACCAAGACTGGCAGCGTGGGAGGAGCAACATGGGGCGCAGCCAGAGCAATAAAACGACTGTAAAAAAAGCCGAGACACCCAGCAATTTACCACCCCAATGTACAATTGCTGGTAGTTCTTCGCCAATAGATCCCAGTCGCCGCATCAGGTTTACGGCAACCGAGAAAAATGACAATGTAGTTTTTAATTGATTGGGGGCGTAGACGGTTAGCACACTAAAAATAATAAACTTAAAACAACAAATTCAGTTCAAACAGCAATTTGCGCAGGCTTTGCCGGCTATCCATCACCAGCAATAATTCAATGCGTTGCTCTGCGTTATTTACCCTATAAAACAACAAATTATTTTTATCGAGTTGCCACTGCCGGTAGTCGGGAATGCCAAGCGCAAGTAAACGCTCACTGATCGGAGCCAACTCCGGTTGTGTAGGAAGCTGTTGGCTAATTTGTTGTTGTAAAAATGCAAGTGTTGTTGCTGCCAGCTCTTCTCCAAATGCCGTTGTCAAAAAAGCTTTGAGCCGCTGCAGCGAAAGCTTAAACAGCGGCGAAGCGACAATTTGAAAAGGGTTAGGCAAAGGCTTGTTCCAGACTTAACGCAGCTGATTGGAGTGATTTTTCTGATAGTTTCAGAATTTTCAGTAAGGCCAAAGTTTCTTGGGAGAAGGTGTAATCATCGTAAGATTGCACGACAAATGCAGGTTTGCCATTTTTGGTAATCAGTAGCTCTTCGTGTAATTCCAGCGTATTGGCATGCTCTTTCAGATAGGTAATTGTCTCAGTGTGCATAACCACCTCTAAAAAGTCTTTTTGCAGATGGCTGCAGTCTGGCAGAACAATTCAGGTATTTCCAGCGATAGCTGCGGTTTTGTTGTTGGGAGCAAGGAGACGCTGGGTTTGATCTGGCATTTTTGCAGGGTTTGATCTGACGTTTTGTAAGTCGGATAGTGGATGAAAAAGCCAATCTGTCATCAAGCTCAAGTATTGCGTTCTGATCTCCGACGTCTAAAGCAACAAGCAAGACTCGCCCCCGGTTACATTAACCTGCAGGTTCAAGCCCCGATAAATATATGGGCAGAACGAATCTTCGCCTTGAACCCCTGATTTTCGTTACACTTGATTTATTGCATCAACGAAGCACTCAACATGAGTACGAATAGCTTGAAAACCATATTAATCATCGGCGCGAGTGGTGCAGTTGGCAGCCAACTACTGGCGCAAGCATTGCAACACCATGATGTTGCCAAGGTAATTGCGCCAACCAGACGACCGCTGCATTCACATCCACATCCAAAGTTAGAAAACCCCATCGTCGATTTCGAAGCACTCCCTGCAGCCGCCCGATGGTGGCAAGCAGATGTCGCCTTGTGCGCCTTGGGGACGACGCTCAAGCAAGCGGGCTCAGCGGAAGCATTTTATCGCGTCGATCACGACTATATTCTGCGGATTGCCGAACTGACGCATGCCGCCGGTACACAAACATTCGTATTGAACTCC
>JAHJNE010000382.1 GCA_018820995.1 Gammaproteobacteria bacterium
CAGTTCAATCGTTAACGCTTGACCTTTGATGGGATCCACTTCGCTCAGTTTAAATTGGGCCTTCCGCCAATGCCCTTGATTGTCCGCTTGCATTACTTTTTCAATGATCAAAGCGCGTGTATCAAGGATGAATTGATTGGCTTTGGGATCTTTACGTTGCAATTGATGCTCAGCAAAACCATGCAGTTGTTGCTGTTTAAAATCGACGGTTAAATCTAGACTGAGCTTGCTGGTGACGACTTGATCGAAGTTAGCAAAACTGTGTGCGTCCAAGGGGACGGCTTTCACGGCGACCGCCCACAAGCTGCTGCATACCAACAACACGGATAAAGACCAAAGCTTTAACATTAAAATTCCTCAGCAATAAGCAAATGCTTATCATAAAGTTATCTTCGATGAATAGAAAGTCGTGTTCCGGCAGCAACATAAAACCAGGTATACCGGTCACATCGGGTTGTGTGGCAATTTGTTATTGGGCTGGTTGCAGATGACGTGAAAAACAGACGTGAAACTTAGACAACTGTGATGCGTTCATTAATAACTTCGAACACAATTGCGGCCATTCGCTTTGGCCTGATACATCGCATGATCGGCTGCCGCGACTACCTCGTCCAATGATTGCAATGACAACGAATAACCGGCAATACCGATACTGCAAGTCTGAACTTGGCCCTGCACTGCCGCAGGAAACCAGCTGGCAATTTTACTTCGGATCCGCTCAGCAAGTGCGGTCGCAGCTTCAGCGCTGGTGTCCGGTAATATTGCGATAAACTCTTCTCCCCCCAAGCGACCTAGTTCATCTGGCTTTCGAAGTTCAGCATTAACCCGCTCGACAAAACCAATCAACACACAATCCCCTACAGCATGGCCAAAGGTATCGTTGACTTGCTTAAAATGATCTAAATCAAACACCAACACTGAAAACTCTTGCTGGTAACGCTTGGCCTTTTTAAGATGGATCGCCGCAATCTCCAGCACTTTTCGCCGATTATAACAACTTGTGAGTACATCATGATCCGCCATTGTTTGCAGTTGACGTTGTAAATCTTTAATTTTACTAATATCAGCCGCAACCAAACCCGTCGCAAATAAAGTGCCGTCTTCGGCAGCGATCGGAAACTTAATTGATAAAAAATCTTTTTCCAGGCCGTCAACCGGGACCACTTCTTCCACACTGAATGCTTGACTGGCACGCTGTGCCATTAGATCTGCGCGTCGAAACTTCGCCGCAATTTCCGCAGGAAAAAGTTCGGCATCGGTATGCCCAATAAAATCGGATAAAGGCCGGCGAAACAATCGGCTATATTGTTGATTAACATAGAGATATTTACCATCAAGATCTTTGGCGCCTATGACGGCACCCGCATTATCAGCGATGGCTTTAAATATTTGCAGCTGGCGCTGCGACCAGTCTTTGTCTTGACTCATAGCGATAACCAAAAATCCCTTATGGTTGAACTCAGTTATACCGAGGCTTAGAGTAAAGGTAGCAGAGGTCGGGAGCCGTTGCGTTATATATTATTCTTTTCTTATGTTAAGGCATGTATGTGTGGATTTGCCGGATAGTAGAGTGTCGGCTGGATCATCTGATGCTTAAAATAACGGGTATCTTTGTGTGGCAACTTCATAAAACCACCAACACCTTCCCCACTGATCAAACTGACATTTTTTAATATATTCGATAATAGCGCACTAAATTCCACCTCAGCGTCCGGGTCCAGTAAATGAAAAAAGCTATGAATTTTCATGTATAACGCCGTGACTTCAAAAATAATACAACCGCTGTGCCGGATTAAATTCAATTTGGCGATATCTGCCATGATCACATCAGGCAGCACCAGCTGTTCATCAGGATCTTTGCCATCTTCAAAGTAAGAATGTTGTTTACTACTTTCATCCTGACTAAGTGAAGCGGCGACTTCATAGGGTATTTTCATCGAAGCCGACGGTACAAAGGGCTGTTGTTGGTGGTCGCGCGCTAAATGAAGCGTTTGACGGGCGTTAAACAAGCATGCTTTAAAAATACCGACTTTTGAAATTGCCTGCGCCAGATACACCACATTATTCACTGCCAGCGTAAAAGCACTTTGTTGTTTTTCATCATACAGATGCAGATTACAGTCAATATAAACACCTTGCTGCTGCCAATGAATGGCCAAACCGCCAACCACCGGATATCGGGCCAGCCGGCTGACCGAGGCGACAAATGCTTTTTCCGTTTCGCCCATACCTTCTAAATAGTTCTTGTAATACCGCTCTAGCTGCACATCGTCGACATATTGAATGCCCGCTTCATCACTGTGCTCTCGTAAAAACGACTTCCGCGACGAATAAACGACGGTATCAAGCTCTTGTTTTTCGGCACTTAACCGCACTGGCAACAGTGGAATGTCGTCCAGCAGTGGCAACTCGGGCAATACCAGGCGTTTTAACCTTGGCATCGCTTTAAGGAAATAGTCACCCGCCTGATAACGTAGCTGCACATCGTCGGCTAACATGCTATCGAGCATGGTGGCAAACTCCATCGGTAAGCCTAAACTGCGGGCCGGTAACGCTTTACGGCCAAAACGACACGACTGACCTGAAGCCAAAGCGTACAACGTCCCCGCCACACCTTGCTCATCAAATCGTGGACTCGACAAAGCCCCATTACGTTGTTCCAACCCAATAAAATACACATCGCCTAACCGCGCGTTGGACGTTTGCAGATCAGCCGACATCAGTTGCATCACGTTGTTGCTGATGTATTGCCCTTGCTCATCGGTTTGAGCAAACACCGATGAGCCCCAATCGACCAGGCTAATCTGGCCACTTTGTTCATCATAAACAATATTGGAAGGTTTAATATCGCCATGCACGACGGGGCAAAGCTCGCCATCTTTAGAATGCTTTCTAAGCACCATTAATAGGCTGGCCAACTGGGCGGCGATGTCAATAATTAATCGTACCGGCAACCGGCCATGCCGCAAACTATATTGTTCTAAATCAACGCCTTTAGCCCGCCCCATCATCAGGATCCCTTGCTTTTTTACCACTTGATAAGTGATGTAGCGCGGCACATTCGGATGATTCACTTGCGACAACATAAAAGCTTCGTCGGCCAATCGCTCCTGAATATGCGGAGGTAAATTGATGCGGGAAAACTTAAACACACAGTGCTGCTGTAAACTATCAAGTCCGGCAAAGGCAAAACCATAAGCGCCCTTACCCACCAATTCAATCTGGCGATAGCCAAGCTTTTCCAGCTCTTCCATGCACAGCGCGACCCAGTCTTTCAGTTTTTTGGCATCGTTGGCATTGAGCAGATAAAAAGATTGTTCTTCAGGAATATAGAAGTTTCTAAGTTGATGCTTTTCCATTCTAATCCTTTACATGCCGAAATAAACTTTGGATATTGCAGCTTAAAATAAGGTATCG
>JAHJNE010000383.1 GCA_018820995.1 Gammaproteobacteria bacterium
ACTATGACGATTTACAGCCTAACTTTGACCGTTACAGCTTCAACCTCAAAGGTGACTACGACCTGACATCTGAGATGAATCTCAGTGCGTCAGCAAAACACGTCGTAAACCAAGGTTATACTGTCCGTCAACCGTCATTTTTTGAGTATGGTTCGGCGTTAGTGATCCAACGTGACAATGCTTATGTCAGCCCAAGCCTGGCGGCATTGATGGATGCAAGCAACAAGCAAAGCATCAACGTCCATCGCTTTAACAAAGACGCCGGCCGCCGCAAAGAAGAAAACACCCGCATTACTGACCAGTTCAGTCTGAATCTAAAAGGTCAGTTGAACGATGACTGGTCAATGGACAGCTTTGTGACGCATGGTCAAACCACGCTGAAACAGAAGAATTTCAACAATCTGATCCGGAAAAACTGGGCGCAATCTATCGACGCAATTAAAGTTGACGGTCAAATTGTCTGCCGTGACGTCGCAGCTCGCGCTGCGGGTTGTGTGCCAACGTCAGTGTTTGGTGATGGTGCTGTGAACGATGCGGCTGCGAACTGGTTTAATACCACCGCATTTTCTGAAAGCAAGATTAAACAACGCGTTGTGGGTACATCATTCGCCAATAGTAGCATTTATGACTTACCAGCTGGCGGTGTTGGCTTTGCTGCCGGTGCAGAATATCGTCATGAACAAAGCGATAACATTCCGGATGCCTTTGCTGCCACTGGCGCGACCTTCCTGAACGCCCTGCTGGAAACCCACGGTAAGTTCCACGTCAAAGAACTCTTTGCCGAAATCACCGTCCCCCTGCTGAGTGATGTTGGTGTTTTTCAGGATCTGACATTCGATGCTGCTGTACGTTACGCTGATTACAGCACCATTGGTGAAGCAACAAGCTGGAAAACCGGTTTAGATTGGACAATGACGGATGAACTTCGAATTCGCAGCACCTATTCAGTGGCACTGCGCGCACCGAACATCGGTGAACTGTATCGCCCGCTAAACCAAACATTCTTCCGGGTCAGCGATCCATGTGATATCCGCAACAAACAAAACGCAAACCGGGTTACCAACTGTGCGGCGCTGGGTGTACCGGAACAATTTGTATCGACTGCAACTGGCAGCAGCATTGAAGGTCTTTCTGGTGGCAACCGTAATCTGAAAGCGGAAGAATCCGACAGCTACACCATCGGTTTTGTCTATCAACCGGAGTGGGTCGACAATGTCACGCTGACAGTTGATTACTGGTCAATTAAAATTGACGACGCCATCAGCGCCATTAGCGCACAAAACGTGGTGAACAAATGTGTCGATAATGCGGAAGGCATCAACAATGTGTTCTGCCAGCAAATCGTCCGTGATCCACAAAGCAGCGAGTTAAAACTGATTACGTCGAGCGTTCTGAATGTGGCCGCGCAAACAGCCGAAGGCGTCGACTTCGAACTGGGTTACGATTTTGATGCAGTTGGTGGCCGTTTTAAGACCAAAATTCTTGGCACTTACCTTGATTCGCGTAAAACCTTCTCGTTCCAAAACAATCCGTCTGACTTTGAACAGCGCGCGGGTACCGAAGGTGAAGCAACCTGGCAGGAAAACTACTCAGTTGCCTACAGCCGCGATGCCTGGACTGCCACTTGGAAAACCCGTCACTTAAGTGGCGTCAGTTTGTATACCGATCAATCTTTGGCAATTAACCCGGATCCATCGGACATCATGGGTTACGGCAGCTACTTTGTAAGCGACATCAGCGTCGGCTACGAGTTTGCCAACGGTTTGAAATGGACGGTGGGTATCGACAACCTGTTTGACCGCGACTTACCTGGCGTCACCACGGGGACTGGTACAGGTTCTGCGAGCTATGACAACATCGGCCAGCTGTTCTACACCACGCTGTCGTTTAAGATGTAGTTAACTGCTTGCGCATCGCTACTCCGGTTCCAATAACATTGGAACCTGGCGTTTGCCAAGCAAAAACCGAGTTAGTAATAATTCGGTCTATCAGCACCAAAAGTAACAAAGCCCTGCCTGACCGATGGCGGGGCTTTTTTATTGGCACCGTCATCGGGCAGGCAAGTACTGATCTCATATTGCAGATCTGCTATCGCGGCACTGATCACTTCGATCTACGAGCACCAGCACCAGCACCAGCACCAAACTATTCAAACCGATCTAATAGCACCGCGCTTTAAACACGTCTCTACGATCACCGTTCTGCTATGCATTTTTTCTTAATAACTCAGATTTTTTAGTTGTAAGCAGATGGCTAGACATTCGCGAGAAAATGCGGATTTTCTCCAAACACCCGAACCCAGAATTTTCTGGATAAATCATTACTTTTCAACAGATTAAAAGTTATGTGTTGACGAATCCTTCCCATCTAGCGCAGCGGAATCATCTTCAACTCACCCCAAAGACGCCATTTTCACTTTAGTTATAAAAACTGCTATCTATCCAGCCATCCGCTTATATCAAAAAAAACTTAATCAGAGAGTTTTGGTCATTTTTTATCAAGTGCCAGCCTGATTAAATGCGCCCATTGAATGACCGGCATCGCTGCCATCGCAGCTTGTTGTGGTCAGATACCTGAACCGGAGTATGGAATGCACATTGTAACGAGCCCGCAATTACCCGTACTGGATATAAGTTTGCTTAGTGGCACTGCGACAGAAAAAGCGCAGTTTTTAACACTACTGCGTCACGCTGCCCGCGACGTCGGTTTCTTTTATCTGATCGGCCATGGCATCAGCAATGAGCGTCAACAGCAAGTTTTGGCACAGGCCAAACAATTTTTTGCATTACCGGCCGCGGCAAAACAAGCAGTACAGATGATCCACTCGCCGCATTTTCGCGGTTATACCGGTGTTGCCGGCGAGCTGACGTTAGGCCAGCCCGATCAACGTGAACAATTCGACATTATGCGCGAGGATATTGTTAGCGGCTTGCCAGAATCAACACAGCCTTGGCGGCGGTTGATTGGCCCCAATCAATGGCCGGCACAAATACCTGAATTCAAAAATGATTTGCTGGTGTGGCAACAACAACTGTCTGATTTAACCGAAACGTTATTAAGTGCTTTTATGCAAGCACTGGAGCTGCCCGCCGATGCGTTGCAGCACACCATCGCTGCCGGGCCTTATCAGCATATGAAATTGATCCGCTACCCAGGACAACAAGCCAGCAGCAGTAAACAAGGGGTGGGCGCACATAAAGATCCGGGTTATCTGACGTTAGTACTGCAAGGCGAGCAATCGGGCCTGGAAGTCCTGACCGACGAGGGTTGGATTGGCGCTGCGCCTTTACCGGGTGCTTTTGTAGTAAATATCGGCGAATTGCTGGAGCTGGCTTCAAACGGTTATCTCAAAGCCACTTTGCATAGAGTCACCAGTCCGGTGGCTGGCGTTGAGCGTTATTCCTGTGCCTTTTTTATGGCTGCGCAGTTGGATGCCACAGTGCCATTGTTGCAATTACCGGCACATCTCGCCGCAGAAGCCAAAGGCCCGGCCTCTGATCCGCGTAACCCATTGTTTTATCAGGTGGGGCAAAATGTGCTGAAAGGCCGCTTGCGCTCGCACCGTGATGTGGCCGCCAGCCACTATGCGGACTTAGATTTGGCAAGCTGAAGCTGGCGGGTTGTTCTTGGTTGATGAAACTGCAGCTCCAACTATTTCACCAAAAATTGCCCCAGCTATTTCCGAAACACCATTTTAGCAAGCAACCCATAACGCTGCGCGTCCGGATGGCTCTGCTTTCAGGGCGCGAAGCGCTACTCTTAACTCAACTGTGCACACAGCGACTAAGCTTTTTAGTTTGTCGCCAACCGACTCTTTAAACAGGTACTTTTCGATGAAATTTCGCACCCTTGCTATCCATGCTGGCCAACAACCCGATCCGTCCACTGGCGCCCTGAATACGCCGGTTTATTTGACCAGCACCTTTAGCTACGGCACCGCCGCTGAAGGTCAGGCCCGGTTTGCCGGACAAAACCCAGGTTATATCTACAGCCGGATGGGCAACCCAACATCCAGCGCACTGGAGCAAAAACTGGCCGCGATGGAAGGTGCCGATGAAGCCGTCGTGGTCGCCAGTGGGATGGCCGCCATCAGCAGTATCGTCTATGCGCTGACCCAACAAGGTGATGAAGTGGCCTTTATTGATCCGGTATACGGCGGCACTGATGCCTTTTTACGCAATACCCTGGTCCGTGCCGGCGTCACCGTCACCAGCTATAACAGCGATGATGATTTTGTCGCTAACCACAGCCCAAACACCCGTTTAGTGTTGTGGGAGCCCATCACCAACCCAACACTAAAAGTCATCGACAGCCGCAAAATTGTCGCGGTTGCACGCGAAATTGGCGCCATCACCGTTTGTGATAATACCTTTTTAACCCCGTATTTATTCCGCCCGCTAGAGCTCGGTGTTGATGTGGTGATGCACAGCGGTACCAAATATTTATGTGGCCACGGTGACATTATTGCCGGAGTGGTCGCAGGCAATGGCCCGTTGATGCAGCGTATCCGCACTATTGCGCTGAAACATATCGGCGCACCGATGGGCCCGCAAGAAGCCTATTTATTGCAACGTGGCGTGAAAACGCTGCCACTGCGAATGGACGCACATTTAGTTGCCGCGCAAAAAGTGGCGGAGTTTTTAGCTGCACATCCAAAAGTGGAAAAAGTGTTTTTCCCGGGTTTACCTTCACATCCTGGTCATCAGGTGATCAAAGATACCGCTGGCGGTTTTGGTGGCATGGTCGCTCTGGAATTAGCGGGTGGTTTCGCCGCTGCTGCAACATTACTGGATAACCTGACCTTGTTCGCGCAAGCCGTCAGTTTAGGCGATTTAGAAAGTCTGGCCTGCCATCCAGCGTCTACAACTCACGCCGCCATGACGGCCGCCGATCGCGCCAAAGCTGGTGTGACTGACAAACTGGTGCGGTTAAGCATTGGTGTGGAAGATGCCGATGATTTGATTGCCGATTTAACCCAGGCGTTGGCTCTGTTGTAACTTGTTTTCAGCACCACCATGCCTGACAGCATCGCTGTGATATGGCATTGTGGTGCTGTACTGTCGGATCTGTGTACTGGCGAGATCCTGAATCGCTCAGTGCTAAACTTTGGCTACACTGTCACTGACGTAATCATCAACACAGTGGCTGCATTTTTTAGCCTTTTGGTCGTGGCACAAAACCTGCGGCTCCTTCCTTGACAGTGATACCGCCCATATCTTCCCAAGTATTATCGTTTTCGTATTTATGATACTCGGTCTTTTCATACCACTCATCACCGCTATCGTCCGCCCACCAGCGCTCTTCAAATTTACGCGCCTCAAGCTCTCCTCTGTCCTCTTCTGACGGATCACAATTTTTTTTATCACTACAAAAAGCCAGAGTACCCTGCTGATCAGCATAGTTGTGCACCGTTTTGCTGACCGTTTCAACCCTGATAATTTCAAGCAGTAACTTTGCCTTACTCAAATCTATCGGCTTCGCCAACGTCGCTTGGTTAAAATCAACAGGGGCAGCTGAGACGACCTGCGGTGCAACGATGGCAAAACCGACAACGCCAAAAAATGCCAACTGTTTAAACGTTAATTTCATGCTAATTATTCCTTTTAGCAATATTCAATTTAATTGTCGTGGCCAGAGCTATTGTTAAATGGCAGCCACAGATAAAAACAAGATTTTATTTACAATAAAAACACTTATGCTGCAAATTGCCAGGTGAATATATCTAAAAAAAACAAAAAAGAAACAAAATTGAGTGCTATATCACAATGAATAACAAAGCGAATAAACCACCACTGCACCGACCGGTTTGCAAATAATTAACTGAAGGACAATACTGCACTTTGCCCATGCCCTCAGATCAGAAAACGCCAGCAGAAAGAGCGCACTGATCTTCATCTAACCATCGTTACAGGAACCTCTGATGAAAAAGTTAAAACCAAGCTTACTGGCCTTTGCCGTCGGTACTGCACTACTCACCACCCTGATGAGCGGCTGCCAGCCTGCAGCAGAAAAACCAACTGCCGCTACAACAGCCCAGCAAACCGCACCAACGGCTGAACAAGCCAAAGCCTTTTTACAACAATCAGCGCAAGAAGTAGAAAGTTTACTGCTCGAAAGCAGCCGCGCCGAGTGGATCGCCAATAACTTTATTACCGAAGATACTGAAGCTTTAGCGGCATCTTTTAATGAAAAAATGACCGCCGCCACAGTGCGCATGGCCAACGAAGCAGCAAAATTTAATCAGGTAGAGGTCGATGCGGATACCCGTCGTCAACTGGAACTGCTCAAACAAAGCCTAACGCTGGCCGCCCCAAGCGATGCCGCCAAAACAGCAGAACTGGCGAGCCTAGCCGCCAAACTGAATGGCATGTATGGCAAAGGGAAATATTGCAAAGCCGATGGCACTTGCCTGGATTTAGGCCAGATGTCATCAACCATGGCGAGTTCACGTGATTACGACGAACAACTGGAGATGTGGAAAGGCTGGCACGATACCGCCGCGCCAATGCGCCCTTTGTATCAGCGTCAGGTTGAACTGGCGAATGAAGGTGCCCGCGAACTGGGTTATGCCGACACCGGCGCCATGTGGCGTTCAAAATACGATATGGAAGCTGATGCTTTTGCTGCTGAGCTTGATCAACAATGGAGCACCGTGAAACCGCTTTATGAAGCGCTGCACTGCCATGTCCGGGCAAAACTAGGTGAAAAATACGGGACTGACAAAGTCCCGCAAGACAAACCTATTCCGGCACATTTGCTGGGGAATATGTGGGCCCAAACCTGGGGCAATATTTACGATTTAGTGGCACCGGAAAATTCCGATCCAGGTTATGACGTCACCAAGCTGCTCGCCGACAAAGGTTACGATGAATTAAAAATGGTCAAAGGTGCTGAAGCCTTTTTCAGCAGCTTAGGTTTTGCGCCACTGCCAGACACCTTCTGGACACGCTCTTTGTTTATCAAACCACGGGATCGCGATGTGGTTTGCCACGCTTCGGCCTGGAACCTCGATAACAAAGACGATTTACGCATTAAAATGTGTATTGAACGCACCGGCGAAGAGTTTGCGGTGATCCACCACGAATTGGGGCACAACTACTACCAACGCGCATATAACAAGTTACCTATTTTGTATCAGGGTAGTGCCAACGATGGTTTCCACGAAGCCATTGGTGACACTATTGCGTTATCCATCACGCCAAAATATTTGCAAAAAATTGGCCTGCTGGAACAAGTGCCGGACGAGTCAAAAGATATTGGCCTGCTGATGAAAATGGCCTTAGATAAAGTGGCATTCCTGCCGTTTGGTTTATTGGTTGATCAGTGGCGCTGGCAGGTATTCTCCGGCAAAGTCACGCCAGAGCATTACAACGAAGCCTGGTGGAAACTGCGGGAACAATACCAGGGCGTGAGCGCGCCAGTCGCGCGCAGCGAAAACGACTTTGACGCCGGTGCCAAATACCATGTGCCAGGCAATACGCCATACACCCGTTATTTCCTGGCGCATATTCAGCAGTTTCAGTTCCACAAAGCCTTATGTGAAACCGCCAAAGACGACGGCCCAATTCACCGCTGTTCAATTTTTAACAGTAAAGAAGCCGGCGCCAAGTTAAACACCATGCTGGAAATGGGCGCAAGCAAACCATGGCAAGAAGCAATGCAAAGCCTGACTGGCCAACCAAAGATGGATTCATCCGCCATCCTGGCCTACTTCGCGCCACTGCAAGCTTATTTAGACGAGCAAAATAAAGGCCGCACCTGCGGTTGGTAATAAGTTGTTTTGAATGACGTAAAAATAATCCGGCGCTATTTGGTGCCGGATTTTTTTATGGTCAGATTTTTTGTGTTGTTGAAGAAAGATTTGAACTGTTTTGTTTAGAGACGACTTGGTCATCACAACGACGGTGAGTTTTTGGTACTGCCAGCATTACAAAGGTTTCGCCGTTGGCGAGTTACATGCAACACCGCTAGCAAAAATAGAACCTTCATCACCAAAATTGGCGATCGCTCTCAACTGAGTAAGTGAAGAAACCCCCAGCCAATTTTTGTTGGTTTATCAAGACCCCACTTGAGCACACCGCCAGCATTGCTTACAATGGCGCACGATTTATTCACCACAGACCATAGTCATGAACGATACCACCGCACGCCCAGCACTCCCTGATCGCCTTTCTGTTCAACCGCGCAGCCCACATTATGTGGCGGAAATTTTCGAACACGACATCGGCATTCGACTGAATGGTAAAGAGCGTTTTGATGTTGAAGAATATTGCATCAGTGAAGGTTGGGTCAAAGTAGCGGCAGCCAAAGCGCTGGACCGCCGTGGCCAACCGCTGTTAGTCACTGTCAAAGGCACAGTTGAAGCGTTTTATCGTTAATCTGCTGAATCTCTGAACTCAGTATTTCTGAACTCAGTATCAAATTGCCGCAGGCAATCCGCTGCGGCAATGTCAGTTCTGCAAGTACTGTGAATTGAATTTTTAATTCACTGTTGCGTCAGGCGACAAACCAGTACTTAAATCAGTACTTGCTCCTGCGACACTCCCATCAACGATGGCATGCACTCAGTACTTACTATCCAGCAGTTTTTGCAATTCCTGTAACTGCGCTTTGCTCAGCTTGGCATCAACCAGCAACGACTTCAGTAACGAGAAATCCGTACCATCAGCGCCGTTCAGCTTATGGATCACCACTTTTTTATTGGTGCGCACTTTGCCGCTATCGCTGAGATCGGTCACGATAACTTGATCATCCCCCTCAACCACAAACTGTAAACTATGGTCTGTTTTCATCTGGGTCAGCATTTGCTTAATTTGCTCACGCTTATCGGCCGGCACTTCCGCTAACGCTTTTTCTAAGGCTTGAGGATCCGAAAGCTCAGCTTCAGTCCAGTCAAAGGTTTTGCTATCGCCATTGGTCACTAACATCAGCTTGGTTTTGTTATCGACCTTTTTCAGGTCAATGGTTTCACTATTGCTGATTTTATTGTTGTCGATTTTGCTATTGTCGGCCACGGCATGCGCGCATCCGGCCGCCAGCAGTGCTGTCGCCAAGCTCAAAGTTGCGAATATCAGATTCTTTTTCATCATCGTTTCCTTAGGTTGAATCAAAGTAACAGCCCACTGGCTGCGCTACCTGACATTGGAAGTTTAGTGCCAACTTTTTTATTGTTATTTTTCATAAACTTAAAATTCCAGTCTTGCACTTTCATGAAAAGTATCCCGAAATGAGGAGAACCCTCACCGCAGATCAGGATAATCAGCGGCAACATGGCGTCAACAAGCAATAGATAAAACCATAACCAATTGAAATTAAAGTGATTTAAAAAACAAAGAAGCTTGGCACTGTTCTTGATACTGTTCTAGAGACAGGATCACCACACAACAACTTAATGCCCTCGGGGCCACACAACGGATGAACTATGCGGATCCAACAAGCACTTGCCCTCGGCATTCTCGGTATTTTCCTCCTGATGGCAGTCGGCCAACTGGGAACTTTGTGGTGGTTTCAGCAACAGTTACAACAGCAGCTCACCACCCAAAGTGGCGAACTGAGTAAATTAGTGCTGGCGCGAACAGCAGAAAAACTGCAGTTGGTTACGCACAATGTGAGTAGCGATGGTCACAACTTCGTATTCACCACCGACCAAGAAGCTGAGGGGATCAAAGTCATCACCAAAACAGAGCGCTCCCCCCAGCAAACAACTGAAACATCGGCAGCGAACAAGAAAAGCCAGCCAGAATCGACTCAGCAGAAAGTGCAAGTCTTTCATTTAAACGGAGAGCCCAATGACGCATTGCCCGGAGTGATGCAACAAGAGCTAGACCAAATTATGATTGAGTTAAAAACCGATGAACCCACCACTACCCAATGGGTGCAACGATTTAAGGTAGAGCGCAAAGACAGTTCCCAACAATTACTGGCGCAATATCTGAGTTATCAAGTGTTGGCACTGGCGGTCAGTATTGCGCTGGCGCTGGGGTTGACCTTATGGCTGGGGTATCGGTTTATCGCACCGTTACAATTATTGGTCGGTGGTTTTAAGCGCCTGGCCAATGGTGAAAACCAGGTACAACTGCCACTGACGCCCACTTTGCAGGAATACCGGTATGTGTTGACCCAATTTAATCAGGCGAGCCGCCAGTTGGATGAACTGGCTAGTCATCGCCAACAATTGGCGCAACAACAGCAATTAGTGGAATTGGGTGAAATCAGCCGCGGCTTGGTGCATGCACTTCGAAATCCGATCCACACTATGGCGCTGGCCTTAGAGCAGCTGCCACAAGCCAACCCGGAACAGCAGGCGTTGCAGCAACTGATTGAACAAAAAATGCAGCATATCAATCGAACGCTAACCGCTCTATTGACCCTGAGCTGTGAAGGTGTCGATCGCAGCCAACCAGTATCGTTGCCACTGGTATTGCAAGATATAGCGCTGGAGTTCAGCAATCAAAAAGTACAGCTGCAGCTCACGCTGCCGGAACAACTAGCGTTGGCCGGTGCCGAAACCGAACTTCGCAGCATTTGCCACGCCGTGATCAGCAACGCGGTCGAAGCAAGTCCGGTCAATGGCCAGGTTAGGGTGCACCTGACCAGTGCAGAAGGTAAAGCGATTTTGCAGGTACAAGACCAAGGACCGGGTATCGCGCCTGATATCGCCGATCAGTTGTTTCAGCCTCATATCAGTAGCAAAGCCGAAGGTGCTGGTATGGGGTTATACCTGTGTCAGCGCTTATTACAACGTTATTATCAGGGGCAAGTGACGCTGCAACCGGCTGACTCGGGTGGCTGTGTCGCCACTTTAACCATCGCACCCGCCACAGGAGCGACATCATGAGTATTGAGCTGCAACAATTGCTGGTGGTGGAAGATGATCAGTCGCAACGCCAACTGATCTGCCAGTTGCTGGCAGCTGAAGGGTATCAGGTGACGCAGGCTGACAGCGTCGAAACGGCTATTTTAAGCCTGAAAGATAATCCGGCAATTCGACTGGTGCTGTGTGACTGGAAACTGGGTAGTGGTTCAGGGCTGCAGGTGCTGCAATACGTCCGCCAGCATGTGGCAGCAACTGGTTTTGTGGTGGCGACGGCTTATGGTTCGGTCAGCCATGCGGTGGACGCCATTCACGCCGGCGCGGATGACTATCTGACCAAACCCTTTAAACGTCAGGAATTGTTGCTGGCGGTCAGCAAAGGTCTGCGCGCCCGCCATTTACGCCAACAAAATATTCAGTTGTCGGCGCAATTGGGTGAGCAACAACAGTTGGTTGAGCTGATTGGCCATGCGCCTTGTATGCAGCAGTTGTTTCAGCGGATCTCACGCATTGCCGGCAGTGATGTCACGGTGCTGATTAGCGGTGAAAGCGGCACTGGCAAAGAGTTGGCAGCGCGGGCTTTGCATCAGTTGTCTCACCGCCGCGACGGGCCTTTTATTGCCATTAACTGCGGCGCTATTCCGGAAAGTCTGGCAGAAGCGGAGTTATTTGGCGCAGAAAAAGGCGCTTATACCGGCGCCGTGCAAAGTAAAGCCGGGAAGTTTGAAGCTGCGCAGGGCGGCACGATTTTTCTGGATGAAATCGCTGAATTGCCGCTGGCACTGCAAGCCAAATTATTGCGTTTGTTACAGGAAGGTCAGGTCACGCGCCTTGGTAGTCATCAGGAAATCAAACTGGATGTACGGATCATCGCTGCCAGCCATCAGGATTTAGCCAGCTGTGTTGCAGCAGGGCGATTTCGACAGGATTTATACTATCGACTGAATGTCGTACCAGTACATATGCCGGCGCTTCGCCAACGAACTGAAGATATTCCAAAATTAATTCAACACTTTATCCAATTGCAGCAACAGCGTTATCAGCTGCAGTTACCACCATTATCCAAAACACTGTTAAAAGCACTGATGGCTTACCCCTGGCCTGGCAATGTGCGCGAGCTGAGCAACAAAATAGAACGTTTTGTATTGCTGCAAGACGAGCAGGAATTGCTGGCGGATTTACAACATAGCAGCAACCAGCCATCACAGCACTTTACAGAGCACAGTGCAGATCAGAGTAAAGAGCACAGCCTCTATCAGCTACCTGCCGAAGGCGTCCATTTTGAAGCCCTCGAGCGCAGCTGTCTGGAGCAAGCGCTACAACG
>JAHJNE010000384.1 GCA_018820995.1 Gammaproteobacteria bacterium
CACCACTGCTGCAAAGCTTAATACCCAGGTGATCCGCCGGTAACCTGGGCTGTTTTTGGCCAATGGCTCTGTTGTGCTGGCAGCTTTGAATTTCGCCGAGACTACCGATGGTGAGTGATGAGACAAAGAAGATCCTAGAGCGAAAGCCAGCCAAGACGTAAACTACATTTATTCTAAAGCAAACAACCCATCGTTGCAGCAAAAGTAGCCATCGCCATTGAGGATCTTTTTAAATCCAAGCCACTCATCCCCTCAACCTTTGGCTGCAAGGCTGAATGCCCTTTGCCGCGGCCAATAAATTCTGTGTATGATAAGGCAATCTCACGCCCATCCCCGCTTTGAAGGATTTGTTATTCATGCGTTTATCTATATTAAGTCTGGCCGTTGCCAGCAGCTTGTTCCTCACCCACTGTACCGAAGCACCAAAACCTGCCCAATCAACAACAGCCGAAGTACCGGCAACGGCAGCAGAAACGACGGTTGCAACCGCACAGGCACTTTATGACAAAGCAACGCAGACTCTGTTTCAGGCCCGCGCATTAAGCGCCTCAGCCTATGGACTGACCGAACAGCAGGTTGGGAAAAACTATAAAGCTGAGCTGGAGTTTTTTGACAGCAAACACGAAGGCGAACTTCGAATAGCGTTGGCAAAGATAGCGGCAGAGCTTGCTGCGATGCCAATTCCTGAAGATGCAGTAGCCGCCGATAATCAATTGGTGATGGCTAATATTATTGGTTATTACGCCGGTGATAGCCGCTTTCCTCAAGGGTATATCGATCCCTGGATGGGCCATTCGGCATTTATTATCAATCAAATCAATGGCCCGACCATTGATATGCCTGGTTCGATGGTGAACTCACATCCAATTAATAATGAACAGGATGCTAAAAATTATCTGGCGCGATTAGAGCTATTTGGACCGGCGCTCAAAAGTATCAGTGACAAATTTAATACCGATGTAAAATCAGGCTGGATCCCACCACGGGTATTGCTCGATAAAGCGCAAAACATCCTGAAAAATTACGGTAATTCTATCGCTACTGAACATCCTTTATATTTAGATTTCGCGGCGAAGCTTAGTAAAGTCAGTGATTTAACTGACGAGCAAAAACAACCGATGCTGCAGCTGGCTGCCAAGCACATCAGCACCGTCGTTGCACCCGGTTATCAGCAGCTATTGGCCGACGTGGTTGCTACTTTGCCCCATGGACGCAGTGAAGCCGGTATTTGGGCACAACCAAACGGCAGTGACTTTTACGCCTATTCGGTCAGTCAACTGGGTGATACCGATCTGACGCCAGACCAAATTCATCAAATTGGTTTGGATGAAGTGGCGCGGATCAGCAAAGAAATGGATGTGATCCTCAAAGCGAATGGCTACAACGAAGGCTCAGTCGGCGATCGGATGACCGCTTTGGCGGAAGAGCCGCGGTTTTTATACCCCGACTCAGATGCAGGTCGTGCCGAGTTATTGGCAGCGCTCAACGGTTACATCGCTGAAATGGACTTACGGATGCCAGAGCAATTTGCGACAAAACCACCTTACGCGGTGGAAGTGCGTCGGATCCCGGTTGAAGTACAAGATAGTGCCGCTGGTGGCCAATATACCAGTCCATCGATTGATGGCAGCAAACCAGGCATTTATTGGATTAATTTGGCCGATATGAAAGCCAATTCAAAATTTGATTTAAAAACATTGACCTATCACGAAGCAAACCCAGGTCATCACTGGCAAATTGCGCTGAATCTGGCGCAAGAACAGCTGCCTTTATTACGCCGTATTGCCCCTTATAACGCCTATGCCGAAGGTTGGGGTTTGTATTCTGAGCTGGTCGCTTATGAGATGGGCATGTACAAAGACGATGCTTTTGGCAACTTAGGCCGGCTCAAAGCAGAACTTTTCCGCTCAGTCCGGTTAGTAGTTGATACCGGGATGCATGCTAAAAAATGGACGCGTGAACAAGCCATTCAGTATATGGCGCAAACGACAGGTACCGCTTCTTCTGATGTTATTTCCGAAATTGAACGTTATATGGCCTGGCCAGGTCAGGCCCTCGGTTATAAATTGGGGATGCTAAAAATTGTCGAACTGCGCGAACTAGCTCGCACTGAGCTGGGTGCGCAATTTGATATTCGGGCTTTCCATGATTTAGTGTTGTTATCTGGTGCCGTGCCAATGAAAGTACTGGAACAAAAGGTAAAACATTGGATTGCATCACAAAAACAACCTGCAACAGCTTAATGAACGGACTGGGATGATGCCCATTGGCGCTGCGGACTCGCGACGACAGCGCCAATTCCAAAACTTCTGAAGCCTACTTTACTTTTTTGAGATGAACTTTGCCCCAAGGAACGAACCGCTATGACCGATCACAATCAGGCCGAATGGCTGTTACAGCAACAAAGTTATGACCAGATGGAAAAACAAGCACTGTGGCTGAAAGTGGTCGCCATTGTACTGTGGTTGTGGCTGGTGCAAACCGAAAGCAGCCTGATCTTGCAGCTCGGTTTGATTGGCGTGTTTTGGTTGCATGAAGCGATCTGGAAAACTCAACAAAGTCGCACCTTAGAACGATTGTTAGTGCTAGAACAAGCGATTGCCGAAGCGCGCAACATCGGTTGTCAGTGGCATCAGAGTTGGTTGCAACAGCGTGGTGGCGTCGTCAATCTCGCACTGTCCTATCTAAAACACAGCTTCAAACCTACAGTCGCCATTACCTATCTGGTACTGCTGGCAGCGACGTTAGTCCGCCATTTTAACTAAGATAAAAGCGGCATCTTAGGTGCCGCAAATTCCATAACACCAACGCTTGCCCCTCATTCCATACCATCCATATTCGCGCCGGATACCAGTTGACGTAACTGCGCTCAGTCGATGGCGTGCGTAATAGCAGGATATACACCTACAGCCTACAGCGTTTCAGTGTGCCAAAACATCTGAAACATCCATCCATCCATGACAATCACTAACTCCTGCCGCCCCCTAAACAGCTCATAAAACAACCAAAAGTTCTATTCATATAACAAAATAGAATTCAAGTTATATTGTATACATTATTCAACAGTCTACTATTGCTTTGCCCTATGGCAACAAATTTACAAATAACAATAATCCTCGCAGGAACAAAACATGCAAAATAAAATGACCAAAGCGCGGCAGTATCGCCAAAGCGCTTCCCTCACCCCCGGTATCATGGCTCTCGCCATTAGTTTAGCGTTATGCAGCCCTGAAATGTTCGCAGCAAGTACCTCATTGCCGCAACCGCTACAACAGGATCATGTACAACACCAATGGGTACCCAAATCCGCTGAGCAGCCAGCACTGATTAATGCACCAATCGACCCGAAACCACAACATTTACAACGGCCGGTGACAGACGAAGAAAGTTTTTTCCAGGCACATAGCAAAACCCAACAACTGCAGGCAGCACAGGCATTGGTCACCGCTGAATGTGCCAGTGCGGTACTTGGTTATGGCAGTTACAGTGGTCAGGCGTTGGTAGATCATATTCTGGCAACTCCCAATAACTGTATTAACGACCTTTTTAACGGCGAACCAAATTCAATTGCCGCTTTTAGTGCCAGCAAAATGGCGTTTGTGGCCAATGCGACGGCGGGCCTTGCCAGCAGCTACAACGGTAGCGGCTCAGACGTGACTTTAGGCAAATTGTATTATTACCTGCGGGCTGGTTATTACGTGCAGTATTACAACAATACTCAGATACCCACTTATCCGGCTGCGGTGAAAACAGCAGTGCGTGCAGCGCTGGATAACCTGTTCAGCAATCCGGCGTTTTATCAGAACTCAGCACTGAATGGCCAAAATATTCAGGACGCCTTGACCTTAGTCGACAGTGCCGGCGAAAACGTCCGTTATCTATACGTGGTGAAAGAATGGCTACAGCGCTGGAATAGCAGCTATGCCAGTGACTGGTACATGCGTGGGGCAGTAAATCAGATATTCACTATTTTGTATCGGGGTCATCAGGACAGTGCTTTTGTCACAGCCACAAGTAATGACACGGTCCTCATTGCCCGCCTTGGCAACTTCGCCCGTCAAAACTGGATGATTGGCACTGAAGCATCTTTCCTGCAGGAAAATGCGGCGGCGGAACTGGCGCGTTTTTTACAATATCCCAATGCTGCCATTGCCAATGATGTCAAATCGCATGTTACGGCTATCCTGAACCAATACAGTATGACGGGCACCGGTTCGGCCGTTTGGTTAAGGGTGGCCTCCGCCGTCGATTATTACGGCCAATGTGCGACTTACAATATTTGCGGCTTTGCCGATCAACTCGAACAACAGATATTGTCGCAACAACATTCCTGCAGCGATTCGATGAAATTTCGCGCACAACATATGAGCGCGGCTGAATTTACTGATTCTTGTAATGCGGTCTCGGCGCAGGAATCGTTTTTCCACAATTTCTTGCGTACCAACCAACAACCGGTCGCTGACGATTTAAACAGCAATCTGGAAATGGTGGTGTTTGATTCCAGTGCCGATTATGGCCAATACGCCGGATTGTTTTTTGGCATCGATACCAATAACGGCGGTATGTATCTCGAAGGTAATCCGGCATCGGCCAGCAATCAAGCCCGATTTATCGCCTATGAAGCAGAATGGCTAAGGCCGGAGTTTCACGTCTGGAACCTGACGCACGAAATGGTGCATTACCTGGATGGCCGTTTTAACCTCAAAGGCGATTTTGGCGCTTCCAAAGTAGATACCCATAAAACCGTGTGGTGGATTGAAGGCCTTGCAGAATACGTCTCAAAGAAAAACCGCAACGACACAGCCATCACGATGGCGCGAACCAAGCAGTTTACCTTAAGTGAAATACTGAAAAACAACTACAGCAGTGGCCAGGATCGCGTATATCGCTGGGGCTATTTAGCAGTGCGCTTTATGTTTGAAACGCAACCGGCGAAGGTCTCGAATTTTCTGAGCTATTTCCGCGAAGGTGACTACGACGGGTATTTGACAGCGGTAAACGCCATCGGCACCAGCCTTGATAGTCAATGGTTAACCTGGCTCGGCACTGTGCAAAGTAACGACTCGATCCCCCAAGTAACGATAGGTGAAACCGGCAATGGCGCGGCTCTGACAAATGGCCAAACCAAAACAGGTCTGAGCGCCAATCAAGGTCAATGGTTGCAATATTATATTGATGTCCCGGCAAATCAGGAAAAGCTGGTGGTGGTGCAAAGTGGCGGTACTGGTGATGCCGATTTATACCTGAACCCGGGTTCACAACCGAGCTCACAAAACTACAGTTGCCGGCCTTATGTCGGGGGGAATAGTGAAAGTTGTACGATGAATAATCCTGTGGCAGGTCGTTGGTATATTGGTAGTTATGCCTATGCCAATTTCAGCAATGTCGGCCTGACGGCGACCTACACCCCAAGGCCAACCCAACCGGATGCTTGTGCGACTCAGTCGCCTGTTGATTATGTCGCAGTACAAGCGGGTCAAATGTACTGTGTGGTTGCGGGAAATGACAATTACACTTACTTCTATTATTACAACAACACGGCCAACGCCAGATTAAAATTGTCGTTATATGGACCAGCCACCGGTAACGCCGATTTATATTTCAGCGCATCCAGCTGGCCCACCAGCAGCAGTTATCAGCAGCGCTCGGAAAACACTGACAGTACCGAGCAAATTCTGACTAATCCATTGGCGGTTGGCTGGAGTTATATTGCGGTGAAAGGTAATCCTAGTCGCGGCCAGACCACGCTGGTAGTCAGTGTACAATGATCAGCGATAACTCATAGACTCAATCACGTGGCATCGGTCAATGCACAGATGCCACGCTTTAGCCTATTCTCAGACTTCAAGTTTAACTTTTGTCACCAGTAATTGGTCAATCTTGTAGTTATCGATATCGACCACTTCAAACTTATACCCTTGATGCAGTACAAAATCGGTTCGTTTTGGTATTTTACGCAGCATATACATCATAAAACCGGCAATGGTTTCGTAATTTTCCTGAAACGGGAATTGATCTATCGACAGCACCCGCATCACGTCGTCCAAAGGTGTTAACCCTTCAACCAACCATGAATCATCATCCCGTTTAACGATTTGATCCTCTTCCGAATTGACCAGTTCCCCCATCACAATGCTCATGACATCTTTAAGCGTAATCATACCGACGACTAACGCGTATTCATTCAGGATCACGGCAAAATCAACACCACTCGATTTAAAATAGGCCAGCGCTTCGTATAACGACAAGGTATCCGGAATGATCAGTGGCGTGCGTAAAATACCTTCTTTACTCAGTGATATCGATTGCTCGTGCAACACTTGCATCAAAATATCGCGGGTATCGACATACCCAACAACCCGATCCAGCACTTGATCACACACAATAAACTTGGCGTGCGGATGTTCAGCAATTTTCTCTTTGATACTTTCAGGCGTTTCTTTGAGCACAAAATAAATCAGACTTTCTCGTGGTGTCATCGCTGAGGTGACGGTGCGCTGATCCATGTCAAAGACGTTTTCAAGTAAGGTATGTTCCTGCTGCTGTAAAACGCCGGCTTGCGCGCCTTCATCCATCATCAGAATAATATCTTGCGGCGTGATCTGATCTTTACGCTGGATCGGCACATTAAACAGCTTGAACACTATGTTCGCGATACCGTTAAACATCCACACCAGCGGTTTGAGCACCACCAACAGCAACAAGATTGGCCGCACCACGGCGACTGCGACTTGCTCTGGTGCCAACATCGCCAAGCGTTTTGGCATTAAATCCGCAAAAAGAATAAATAATGCGGTGACAGAAAATACCGACAAACCAAATCCAAGCGATTGCAGTGCCGGACCTTGATAAAACAAAGTAATGAATTCTACAAAAGAAGGAGTAAAAGCGGCTTCACCAATAATACCGCCCAAAATAGCCACGGCATTCAAGCCGATTTGGATAATAGTAAAAAAATTGCCCGGATGTTCTTGTAACGCCAACACTTGTTGCGCCCGGACATCGCCTTCGGCCAGTAGCTGACGTAACCGTAATTTACGCGAAGCCGCCAGTGCAATTTCAGACATCGAAAAAAAGGCGCTGACACTAATCAACGCCAGAATAATTAATACATGTTCAAACACAGACATTGGTTCACTCACCTGGCATTTACCAGCTTGCCCTAGCGCATGCTGACAGATGTTGCACAAAGAATTATGACAACGCCGACAGTATATACCCAAAATTATTGAAGTTGCAGTGAAGGCTCGGCTGGACACCTGCGTTCATTCACATTGCTGCTTGGATTCAAGTCACCAAAACACAATGCCAATAGCGTCTGCATCCAATACCATTTGATGAGAGAACGGCTGTTTTATTTCAGTTACTTAGTAAAACAATCACCCTCGTCCGCCGCAAAGTCCGATAGAACGAACACCATTATTGCCGTTGAAAAAGCGCAGTCGCTTGCTGGTACACCCAAAGCGCCAGCGCCGGATCATATCGCTCGCCTTCATCACGCATAAAAGCATGCTGTGCGTTGAGCTCATGCCAGCTGAAATTGCTGCCAGCGGCACTGAGCGCCTGATAAATTTTCAACCGGCCTTCGGCAGGGATATGCGGATCTTGTTTGCCCCAAATCAACATCAACTCGCCTTTGATATCGGCTGCCCGGAACAAGGTTTGGTCGTTTGGTGCGGCCGGTAACGTGTCGCTGTGTAAATCTGTGGCGTACAAACAACAAGCAGCGTTGATGGCAGGGTTTAATGCCGCCCGAAAAGCCAAATGGCCACCAATACAAACGCCATAACTCGAAGTTTTGCCGTTAAATTCAGGCAACGTCTGCAAAAACTCAAGCATAGCCACAGTATCGCTGTCATGTGATGTTAAGGGCTTGGCCCATTTATCCTGATTCCCTTTGTCTTTGCCTGTGTCGTCATAGCCGAGCACTGTGCCGGCAGGGTTCAGTTCATGAAACACTTCCGGCACCAATACAATAAAACCCTGCCCTGCCAGCATTGCTGCGGCACGAGCAATCGGGGCGGTAATTTGGAAAATTTCAGAATAAAACAATACGGCGCTGAAGGTTTTTCCGGTGGCCAATGGCATCAGTTGCAGACAGCGCATCGGACCGGTGGCTGTGTTTAAAGTAATAGTCGTCGTTTGAATTTGCATAACAGGCCTTTTCAGAGCGGCCACGCTGCAGAATAAAAGCAGATGGCTAAACGGCTAAATATAAAAACACATCATACCTTTGGCTCGTCGCTCAGACAAGCTGCGGCCTCAACACGTGGCAAATTGACCTGTACTTTTAACCCCGGTGCTTGGTTGCGAAGATTTAACACCCCACCATGGGCTTCGGCGACATCGCGGCATAAAGTTAAGCCGATGCCAGAGCCGTGAATTTTGGTGGTGTAAAAAGGTAACAGCGCGTGCTCCAGCACTTCAGCGGCCAAACCGCCCCCTGCATCCTGTAATTCAATTTGCAGCAATTGTGGCGATTCCCGTAAACATAATCGGATCTGCTCTGGATCAGAGCCAGACTCATGGGCATTTTTTAACAAGTTCAGCAGCAGTTGCATTAGTTGGGCTTGATCCAGTTGCCAGTCGAGTTTCGGTAACTCGCCATCCAATTCAAATTCAAAATGATCATGCAATTGATTGATCAACCGCGGCCAGTTCACGCTGTTACGCTGGGGCGGCGGTAACTTGGCAAACTGAATATACGCCTGTAAAAACTGATTTAAATGCTGGCTACGTTCGCTGATCGTCGCCAAAATCTGGCGTAATGAGGTCACAGAATCAGCGTCTAACTGGGGGTTATCGAAATGAGATTTATCGAGCAAGGATTTGTCTAATAATTGCTGACCGGAATAAGCCAGCGACGACAAAGGCGCCAAACTATTGTTGAGTTCGTGCCCGATCACCCGCAGCAATTTTTTCCAGGCGTTTAACTCTTCACGCTTGATCTCTGCAGTCATCGGTTTGAGTAAATATAAAAAATGCTGGCGCTGATTGAGCATAAATTGGCTGGTCGACAGGTGCCAAATGGCCGCGCTCTGGCCATTTTGTTTTGCCTCTAAGTGCAATAAGCCTTGTTGCGGTTGTTGTAAAAAAGCGTTAAACGCCTGCTGCATCTCTGGCCATGTTGCCAGCACATCATCCAACAGCTGGCCTTCAAATTTCTGACCGTGCAAAAACAATTGCCGCGCCGCCGGATTCGTCAGCAAGACCCGGTTATGTTGATCGGTCAACACCAGCGCGCTGGGGCTTGATTGCAATACCGTATCAAGCAGCAATTCACGCTGATATAGCGTGGCGCGCTGCCGGCTTAACTCCCCAGACATGGTCACTAAAGCATCTGCTAAAGGTGTTAAC
>JAHJNE010000385.1 GCA_018820995.1 Gammaproteobacteria bacterium
AAGGCGGGGATAATTCTCGACCTTTGATTTGTGACCGTTATAATGCTGCCAAATTGTGACCACGGAGCTTGTTGTGCCTCTAGCTAATGCCTTAGTCATTCGCGATTTAGGACTGGTCGATTACACCAGTACCTGGCAGCGAATGCAGCAATTTACTGACCAACGCACCGATGAAACGAAGGATGAAATCTGGTTACTGGAACATCCTCCGGTCTTCACGCAAGGACAAGCTGGTAAAGCAGAACATTTATTATTGCCAGGTGATATCCCCGTCGTTCAGGTAGATCGCGGTGGCCAGGTAACGTATCACGGTCCGGGGCAACTGGTCGCCTATGTACTGCTGAATATTAAAAGAAGGAACCTTGGTGTCAGAAATTTGGTAACGCTGATTGAACAAGTCATCGTCAATTCGTTGGCTAGTTATGGTGTTGAAGCCTATGCCAAAGCGGACGCGCCAGGGGTTTATGTCGATGAAAAGAAAATTGCCTCATTAGGGCTGAGGGTACGTAAAGGTTGTACCTTTCATGGCTTGGCTCTGAATGTCGATATGGATCTAACACCATTTAACCGGATCAACCCTTGTGGTTATGCGGGTATGCAAATGATTCAAAGTAAAGACTTTGGTGGTCCACTTACGATGGCTGCGGCCAAAGACGAACTTAGTCGTCAGTTTGCCAGCTTATTGGCAGTGACGTCGCTGGAATATAAGACAGGGTTTTATGACTAACATCACCAAAACAGCTTTAATGGAACCCGGCGTTAAATTACGTGACGCTGAAAAAATGGCGCTGATCCCGGTCAAAGTATTGCCGACTGAACCTGCCGAAATGTTGCGTAAACCGGAATGGCTAAAAATCAAACTGCCCCGCTCATCTGAACGCATTGACGAAATTAAAGGTGCAATGCGAAAACATGGTCTGCACTCGGTCTGCGAAGAAGCTTCCTGCCCAAATCTAACGGAATGCTTTAGTCATGGCACTGCAACCTTTATGATTTTAGGTGCCATTTGTACCCGTCGTTGTCCATTTTGCGATGTTGCTCATGGTCGTCCTTTACCGCCGAGCGCAGAAGAGCCGCAAAAACTGGCATTGACCATCAAAGATATGAAGTTGAAGTATGTGGTGATCACGTCAGTTGACCGTGATGACTTACGCGATGGCGGCGCGCAGCATTTTGCCGATTGTATTACCGCAATCCGTCAGGAAAGCCCGGCCATTAAAATTGAAGTATTAGTACCGGATTTCCGTGGACGGATGGACACAGCGTTGAACATCCTGACAGATACCCCGCCAGATGTGTTTAACCACAATCTGGAAACTGCACCACGTTTATATAAGCTGGCGCGTCCTGGTGCTGATTACAAATGGTCGCTGGAACTGTTACGTCGTTATAAAGAAGCGCATCCGGAAGTCTCGACTAAATCAGGTTTGATGGTTGGCCTTGGTGAAACCACAGAAGAAATCATCGAAGTGATGAGAGATTTACGTTTAAACAATGTAGATATGCTGACTGTTGGTCAATACCTGCAACCGAGTAAACATCATTTACCAGTTCGCCGTTATGTACCACCGGCAGAATTTGATGAAATTAAACGCATTGGTTTTGAACTGGGGTTTAAACATGTTGCGGCCGGACCATTTGTCCGCTCATCCTATCATGCGGATCGACAAGCCGCGGGTGAAGCTGTTAGCTAATACACGTTGATAAACAGGCTGCGTATGCAGCCTGTTTTTTTAGTGCATTCAAGGCTATGCTGTAGCAATCAAATCAGGAGTCAATATGGACCACAGACGTTTTAGCCGGATTTTGTTTAGTAGTGATGCAAAACTACTGTGCAAAGAACAAACTTTCAGCACAGAGGTTTTAGACTTATCCTTAAAAGGTGCCTTAGTCAAACGTCCTCTGCAGTGGGATATCGCCATTGGCAGTAAGGTGATACTGCAGTTCCAACTGAATGATTCTGAACTGGTCTTACAGATGGAGACTATCGTTGTACATAGTCAACAAGACTCACTTGGATTGCGATGCGAAAAAATAGACATCGAAAGCGCCAGTCATTTGCGTCGTTTGCTTGAGTTAAATATGGGCGATGCTGAGTTGCTGAGTCGTGAACTCGATGAATTGTCAAACTAACTATTTTTCCTAAAAACTCGACTATCGAATCGTCCGACCAACGCCACTTCCAGAAGCTTCTGTTAATGCTTGTTGCGCCGGAGGATACCCTGAGCTGGCAGCGCGTCGCATCAATTGCTGCCAACGGTCCCACTCTTGTTGTTGTCTCGCCAGGTAGGCAAAATAATATGCCACCGGCATCAATTGGCTTGGCTGTCTAAGTTGCTGTTGCATTAACTCTAAATATAAATCTGGCATCGGCAACTCATAGTACTGTAAATGACTATCTGCGGCCACAACCCGATAAGCCTGCTGTGATGTGTGTTTACACGAATCCACTGCCGTCAACTGAATATCAGAGTGTTTTAACTGCCATTTCGCCAGGTATGCGGGCAAATCATTTTTTGAAAACAATAAATTGGGAGTGATCCTGCCTGGTACACATTCGCTACCGGCAATCGCTTTTGCCAGTGGGTATTCATCCATAAACCCAAATAAATGACTCAGTTCATGCCGTAACAATGGCAAAGTTGCATTTTCAGGGAGTTGCAACCAACCATTGTTATAACTAGCACCGCCCTGCCCGGCAATGACGAGTAGGTGCGTGACATCCGACTGCAACACCAGTGACGCCAATGGTTTTACATTGCACTGGATACGCTCTGCGCGCTGTTCAGAGCAACCAAGAATCTGACTGTCAAGGTACATTGGTGCCTGAAAACATATAGCCAGGCTAGACAACTGTGGATCCTCACGCCATTGCTGTTGCAGCTGAACCCATTGCAACGCCGACTGTTGAGTCGTGAGCACGGGCTGCAAATGCAAGGCACATTGTGATTGAGGTTGCAGCGATTGATGCAAAATTGAATTGTGCCAACGCTGCTGATAGAGCAATGCTTCCTCTGCAGGCACTTGCTGCCACAAGCCCAATTGGGCTAAAAATGGCTGTTTTTGCTGCGAAGACAACGGCAATCTTTGCAACCATTCGCCTAATGCTGCAACACCAACATTGGGTATTTGCAATCGCATCACGGCAGACACCGCAGCAACGTCTCCTTGCTGTGCAGCCTTCTGATATAAAGGCAAAGCCAGGCTTACCAGCCCTTGCTGCTCTGCTCGTTTAGCTTGTAGTAGTGAAAAATTATCAGTAGGTGCTGCTGGTTCACTGCAGGCGACTAGTAGTAATGCGCAGCATAAAAAAAAGCCAGCGAGCCGGCTTTGTTTTAAATAGAGCTGACAGTTAATGCGCATGCTCATGCAGATCCTGAACCACCACTTGCTGCCTTAATTTGGCCATTTCCAGCCGGGCATAACGATGCTCAACAAACTCATAGATATTTGTCGACAAGGTCTTTTTATAGTATTCAATGGCTTGCGTTGGATTGTGCTGCAGCGTATGCCACTTGGCCAGATAAAAATAAACTTCACACAATTGTTCTGCCAATTGCTTTGGCTCGGTGACATCGGCACTAGCCGCTGCTAACAATTGTTGTTCGTTTATTTTTCCCAGATAAAAAGCGGCAATCTGACGAGACCACTGTTTTTCATCCAGCTTTGGCAAAGCTTCAGTTAACGTTTTATCTGCTTGCTCTTTTGAAGACTCAACTTCAGCCAAATATAACCACAATGACCGATATGGATCATCAGGTTTAATCTGCTGAAATTGTCGAAAATCCCGCAAAGCTAATTCGAGCTTATCGTCATTTTGCAGCGCGATTGCACGATTCAGATAGACATACTGGTCATCTGGAGCGAGTTCTAACGCAGAATCAAATGCTTCATAGGCTGACTCAAAATCACCGCTTAAAGTATGATGAATGCCAAGAAAGTTGTATGCATCCGCCATGTCCGGCTTTAACCGCAAGGCACGCATAAAATCAAACCGGGCCAGCGCTGATAATCCAACACTGTCATACATAACACCGCGATCGTAGAATAATCGTGCACGTTGCTCATCCGTCACTTCAGGCGAAGTAACAATTTCATTGATACGAGCAATGGCAATTTCAGTGCGATAAGGAATAGGTTGCGGCTCTGGCGTCAATGGCTGCTCGACCAGAATACCTGGTTGAGCAGTTGACGTCGTTGCACAGCCGTTAAGCCCAACTGCTGCGAGCAGCAGCAGTGGGAGAAGACTGGCTTGCACCAGCTTAGTTGGCAGCTTCGGCATTCGCAGCAGCTTTTTCAGAAGCTTCTTTGATACTCAGACGAACACGACCTTGTTTGTCAACTTCAAGTACTTTAACTTGTACTTTCTGACCGACAGTTAAGTGATCAGCAACGTTGCTCACCCGCTCATCAGAGATTTGCGAAATGTGGACTAAACCGTCTTTGCCTGGCAATACGTTAACGAAGGCTCCGAAATCAACAATACGTACTACTTCGCCCTGATACACAGTACCTACTTCGATTTCCGCTGTAATTGCTTCAATTCTCGCGATGGCGATGCCAGCAGCTTGTGAATTGGTCGCAGCAATTTTTACTGTACCGTCATCTTCGATCTCAATCGTTGTGCCTGATTCTTCAGTGATCTGACGGATTACCGCACCGCCTTTACCGATTACGTCACGGATTTTCTCTGGGTTGATGCGGATCGTGTAAATGCGTGGCGCATGTTCAGACAGCTCTTCACGGTGCGTGCTGATTGCCTGATCCATCACGTTCAGAATGTGGATACGAGCGGCTTTGGCTTGTTTCAGAGCGATCTGCATGATTTCTTTGGTGATACCTTCAATCTTGATATCCATCTGCAGTGCAGTGATACCAGCAGTAGTACCGGCAACTTTAAAGTCCATGTCACCTAAGTGATCTTCATCACCTAAAATGTCAGAAAGAACAACAAAATCGTCACCTTCTTTCACCAGACCCATCGCGATACCAGCAACAGATGCTTTGATTGGTACACCAGCATCCATCAGGGCTAATGAAGAACCACAAACAGAAGCCATAGAGCTTGAACCGTTTGATTCAGTGATTTCAGACACCATCCGCACTGTGTACGGGAACGCATCAAAATCTGGCATCACGGCAGCAACACCACGTTTCGCTAACCGACCATGACCGATTTCGCGACGTTTTGGTGAACCAACCATCCCAGTTTCGCCGACAGAGAATGGTGGGAAGTTGTAGTGGAATAAGAAATGGTCAGTTTTGTCTGAAAGTAAGTCATCAACTGTTTGTGCATCACGCGCTGTACCTAAAGTACAAGTCACTAACGCCTGAGTTTCACCACGAGTGAACAGCGCAGAACCGTGGGTACGAGGTAACAAGCCAGTCATAACAGACAAAGCACGAATCATTTCATTGTCACGGCCATCAATGCGTGGCTCGCCTTTGATGATGCGGCTACGAACAATTTTGCTTTCCAGGTTGTGGAAAATTTCGCTGGCTTCAGTGTCGTTAAAGCTTTCGCCTTCAGCAAGCTCTGCTTTAATTTGAGCAAATACTTCCGCTTTGATTGCACCGATACGCTCGTAACGTTTGGCTTTTTCAGTGATGAAATAAGCTTCGCCAACAGGTGCCGTAGATAAAGCTTCGATTTTGGCAATCAACGGCTCATTCTTGGCTGGAGCAACCCAATTCCACGCAGGTTTGCCACCTTCAGCAGCAAATTCAGCAATGGCGTTAATGGCTGTTTGCATTTGGTCATGACCAAATACGACCGCGCCTAACATCACTTCTTCAGATAACACACCGGCTTCAGATTCAACCATCAGCACTGCATTGGCAGTACCGGCAACCACTAAATCTAACTTACTGGTTTTTAATTCGGTTTCTGATGGGTTTAACACGTACTGGCCATCAATATAACCGACACGTGCAGCGCCTAACGGGCCGCTGAATGGGATACCTGAAATGGCTAAAGCTGCAGATGTACCTAACAACGCCACGATATCCGGTTGAATTTCAGGCTGAACTGAAACTACAGTCGCAATGACCTGAACTTCGTTGGTGAAACCTTCAGGGAATAATGGGCGGATTGGGCGGTCGATTAAACGTGAGGTCAAAGTCTCACCTTCTGATGGACGACCTTCACGCTTGAAGAAACCACCTGGGATACGACCGGCGGCATACATTTTTTCTTGATAATTCACGGTCAGCGGGAAAAAATCCTGACCAGGCTTAGGTGCTTTTTTACCTACAACAGTGACTAACACTGAAGTGTCACCCATGCTGACCAACACGGCACCGTCAGCTTGACGGGCGATAACGCCGGTTTCCAGAGTTACAATGTGTTGGCCGAACTGGAACGATTTTACAATAGGATTCACGTGGTTATTTCCTTTCTGATTTACGCGTGGACTGGGGCTCTGCTGAGCCTTAAACGCGGCATATTTTGGGTCGATTTTTCGCGAGACAGTATAGCTTGTAAGCGAGCTGAAAAGATAGCTACGCCAACCACGCTTCTAAATAAAAATGACGGCTTTAAAGGATGGTTTCGAACATTTGCCTAAGTAACAAAAACATTTGCTCATGCGCATAAAATCCTGAGCTTCAATACCAGTCTTTTATACATCAAACATAGGTCAATTACGGCGTTTACAGTAAAGCCTGACATCAGCAACTTTCACTGATGCCTAATGAACTAGAATGACATTCCTGTCTTTTTAGAGAACAACAAAAAAGGAGCCGAAGCTCCTTGTTTGTTGTTCTCTAAAAAGAGATTTAGCGGTCGATTAACGACGCAGACCTAAACGCTCAATCAGAGTAGCGTAACGAGTTGAGTCTTTACGCTTTAAATAGTCTAACAGTTTACGACGCTGTGAAACCATCCGCAGCAAACCACGACGTGAGTGGAAGTCATGCTTGTGGTCAGCGAAGTGAGGTTGCAGCTTAGTGATGGTTGCAGTCAGCAGTGCGACTTGCACTTCTGGTGAACCAGTATCGTTAGCAACAACGCCGAAATCGGCCAGAATTTTTGCTTTCTCTGCGACAGTTAGTGACATAGAATCCTCCAGGATTATTTAAACAAGCTGCTGCCAGGCACTAATCCAGCAGTCAACCAAAAATGAGCGCGCATTCTAGCACGCTCGATTTGAATTACAATTGCTATTTTCAGCTTGCATGAAACTGACTGGTGTTCAACAAACGACGCACAGCAAGAACACCCTCATTGACCGCACCAATCCCGATAAATTGCCCTACTTCTGTATAGAGCTTAATTGCAGTGAGCGTTGGCGCTGACAGTAAAATTGTCAATTCATCATCGGTTAAAACCACCGTCTGACCATGCACCAAACGTTGGTGTTGAAGTGGGTTAATCGTTAACTCACCAAGACCAAGCAAGGCTTGATCCATCGGTAGTAACAACGAGTCTAAACCTTCCCAATCCTGCTTATCGTTTAAAGGTACTAATTCGCTTTCATGACGCATTTGACTTGCTTGAAAAGGGCCAACATGAATTCGCCGCAGCGCACTGACATAAGCGCCAGAGCCTAAAGTCTCACCTAAATCATCAATCAAAGTTCTGATATAAGTGCCTTTACTGCAATGCACGACAAAAGTAGCGTCCTGACCATCGAAAGATAATAAATCAAATCTGAATATTTCGATCGGTCGGGCTTCCCGCGGAACGGTAATGCCCTGCCTTGCATATTTATAAAGCGGTTGCCCTTGGTACTTCAAAGCAGAAAACATCGTCGGGATTTGTAATTGCGGCCCGCGAGCATTCACCACTGCATTCTCTAAATCAGTCTGGCTGAACTCGATTGGTTTTTGGCTAATCACTTCGCCTGCGGCATCACTGGTATCTGTGCGAACGCCGAATCGGGCTGTCACTTCATAAGTTTTGTCAGTATCAAGCAGAAACTGACAAAACTTAGTCGCTTCACCAAAACAAATAGGCAATAAACCAGATGCTAAAGGATCGAGTGCGCCGGTATGACCGGCTTTTTCCGCCTGATACAACCAACGTATGCGCTGCAAAATACCATTGCTGGAAACTTCTAATGGCTTATCCAGCAATAAAATGCCATTTACCTGACGACGAGCCATGTTTTACTCTTCTTCGTCTTCAGCTTTCACTGCAGGAGCATCAATTTCCTGACCTGCTTCAATCCGTTTTTTCTCATCGGATTTACGCACAGTCTCAACCAGATTCGCCATCCGGATACCTTCATCCAGCGACTTATCAAAGTAAAAACGAATGGTCGGCACAATCCGAGCTTGAATTCGTTTGGCAATCAGACTACGGATATAACCTGACGCATCATTCAGAATATTCAGGTTTTCCTGTACTTTTTCAGGAGCCATGCCTAAAAAGGTCACATAAATTCTGCCATGTGATAAATCGCGAGATACCTCAACATCTGACACCGTAATCATGGTGTGCAAACGTGGGTCTTTAATTTCGCGTTGCAGAATCACAGCAATTTCCTGCTGCATCTGCTGAGATAACCGGTCTACCCGGCTGAATTCTTTAGCCATAATATTACCTGCTTCAGTAGAAACAAACAGGGGCACCCGGCCCCTGCTTTCATACTGCTTTATTGAGCAATCAAATGTTTAGCTTACAGGGTACGAACAACCTGAATCACTTCAAACACTTCAATCTGGTCGCCTTCACGAACATCGTTGTAGTTCTTCACGCCGATACCGCACTCGAAGCCGTTTCGAACTTCCGAAACGTCGTCTTTAACACGACGTAAAGATTCAAGTTCGCCTTCAAAGATAACCACGTTATCACGCAGAACACGGATTGGCGCGTTACGTTTAACAACACCTTCAGTGACCATACAACCAGCGATAGCACCAAATTTCGGTGAACGGAATACAGCACGTACCTGAGCCAGACCAATGATCTGTTGTTTGAACTCAGGAGCCAACATACCGGTCATCGCAGCACGGACTTCGTCTAACAGTTCATAGATGATGCTGTAGTAACGTAAGTCAAGTGACTCATCTTCAACGATTTTACGCGCTGTAGCGTCAGCACGAACGTTAAAGCCGATGATAATTGCCGAAGATGCAGCAGCCAGTGTTGCGTCGGTTTCAGTGATCCCGCCAACACCACTACCAATGATACGAATCTTCACTTCTTCTGTAGACAGACGACTTAATGATTCACTGATAGCTTCGACTGAACCCTGAACATCAGCTTTCAGAACGATATTCAATTCTGATACGTCGCCGTCTGTCATGTTCGCAAACATGTTTTCCAGCTTGGCTTTTTGTTGACGCGCCAGTTTCACATCACGGAATTTACCCTGACGATAAAGTGCAACTTCACGGGCTTTACGCTCGTCTTTAACCACTGTAACTTCATCACCGGCCTGAGGAACGCCTGACAAACCAAGAATTTCAACAGGAATCGACGGACCTGCTTCTTTTACTTCCTGACCGTTCTCATCACGCATCGCCCGGACACGACCATATTCAAAACCACACAATACAGTGTCGCCCTGACGTAAAGTCCCTTCTTGCACCAGAATTGATGCAACCGGACCACGGCCTTTATCAAGACGAGACTCAATCACAGTACCGCGGGCAATGCCCTGACGTACTGCTTTAAGCTCCAACAATTCAGCCTGATTCAGTATCGCTTCTAACAAATCATCGATGCCCATACCTGTTTTAGCAGAGATTGGCACGAACTGAGTGTCACCACCCCATTCTTCAGAGATGACCCCGAACTGCGACAATTCATTGCGAACACGATCCGGATCAGCGTCTGGCTTATCCATCTTGTTCACTGCAACCACTAACGGCACGCCTGCAGCTTTCGCATGCTGGATTGCTTCTTTGGTTTGTGGCATTACGCCATCATCTGCGGCAACAACCAGAATAACGATGTCAGTCGCTTTTGCACCACGAGCACGCATTGAAGTAAAGGCAGCGTGACCAGGTGTATCGAGGAATGTCACCATACCGCGATCAGTTTCAACGTGATATGCACCGATATGCTGAGTAATACCACCGGCTTCGCCAGCTGCAACTTTCGCTTTACGGATATAATCAAGTGTTGAAGTTTTACCATGGTCAACGTGACCCATGACGGTAACAACAGGCGCGCGAGGCTCCAATTGACCTTCACCTTCGCGATCAGCCATCACAGTTTCTTCTAGCTCGTTTTCACGGGTTAGCGTCACTTTGTGGCCCATTTCTTCACAAACGATAGCGGCAGTTTCTTGATCAATGACCTGGTTGATAGTCGCCATAGCGCCCATCTTCATCATCACTTTAATCACTTCTGAAGCTTTAACAGCCATTTTGGCAGCTAGCTCAGCAACAGTGATAGTTTCACCAATCTTCACTTCACGCTCCACAGGCTGCGCCGGTTTATTAAAACCATGCTGCATACTGGTAGGAGTTTTCTTTTTCTTATGGCGATTAGCGCGATTAAATGCATCTTTATCGTCAGCGTCATCTTTTTTCTTGGCTTTGCCAACTGGCGCTTTTTTGCCATGACGACGACCACCACGCTCATCACGGGCATCAACTTCATCTTCAGCCTGTTTCGCGTAGACGTTTGAAGTCAAATGGTAGTCACCGGCTTCAGCTGGCGCTTTTTCTTCTTTCGCCCAACGTTCAGCATTTTCTTCAGCCAGTTTCCGAGCTTCTTCAGCTTGACGTTGCGCGTCTAATTCCAGCTTACGTAGACGTTCAACATCTTGCTGGGCGATGATACGGTCGGCTTCACGCTTAGCATCTTCTTTTGCCTGACGGCGAGCTGCTTCTTCCGGATCATCTTTTAATAACTGTGCACGGGCTTCATCACGCTTTTTCGCTTCTAATGCTTTGCGCTCTGCATCCGCTTTACGGTCTGCTTCTTCTTTAATTTTACGCTCTGCAGCTGCCTTTTCAGCAGCCTGCCGTGCTTCTTCAGCTTTCACTGATTCTTCGGCTAAACGCGCTTCTTCAGCAGCAGCTGCTGCTGCGTCATCAACCAATGGGCGTTTGACGTAGGTTTTCTGCTTTAATACCTGAACTTGAATTTCACGGTTGCGACCAGCACCACCGCTTACACTCAATGTTGAGGTTTCTTTTCGTTTTAACGTCAGACGTGATGGCTCAGTACTTCCGCCACCATGTTGTTTAGAAAGATGTTCAAGCAGAGATTTTTTCTCTTCTTCAGATACCATCTCACCTGTCTGCTTCGGGATGCCCGCATCAGCAAATTGTTGGACTAACCGATCAACAGTCGTTCCCACATCACTGGCTAGTTTTTCAATCGTTACTTCCGCCATGTCAATGTTACCTCCGTTGACCTATCAGTTTTCTTCACTAAACCAAACAATATTACGTGCAGCCATAATCAGCGCAGCGGCTTTTTCTTCAGTCATTTTTTCAATATCAAGCAAATCATCGACACCTAATTCAGCCAAGTCATCGAGCGTCACTACACCTTTGCTGGCAAGCACGTAGGCAGTGTGAGTTTCTAAACCAGGCAGGTTCAACAGCGCTTCACTCGGAGCAGCACCTTCCAGTGATTCTTCACTGGCAAGCGCACGAGTGGTCAATACGGCCTTGGCACGTTTACGCAGTTCTTCAACTGTGTCTTCGTCCAGGCCATCAATTGCCAGTAATTCTGCTACAGGTACATAGGCAACTTCTTCCAGTGATGAGAAACCCTCATCAACCAGAATGCCGGCAAAATCTTCGTCAATTTCCAGCGCCGACATAAACAGATCAAGAACCTTGGAGTTTTCTTCCTGGTGCTTTTTCTTCATATCAGACACTGACATTACATTCAGTTCCCATTGCGTCAGCTGGCTTGCCAAGCGAACGTTTTGGCCAGCACGACCAATCGCCATAGGCAAGTTTGCGTCTTCAACAGCGATATCCATCGAATGACGTTCTTCGTCAACAATAATAGAAGCTACTTCGGCTGGCGCCATGGCGTTGATTACATATTGAGCTGGATTATCATCAAACAAAACAATATCAACACGCTCGCCACCTAATTCACCTGAGACGGCTTGTACACGTGAACCACGCATACCAACACATGCACCTACCGGGTCAATTCGACGGTCATTAGTTTTCACAGCAATTTTGGCACGAGAGCCCGGGTCACGAGCTGCTCCACGAATTTCAATCATTTCTTCGCCAATTTCTGGCACTTCAATGCGGAATAATTCGATCAGCATTTCCGGACGGGTGCGACTTAAAAATAGCTGTGCACCGCGAGCTTCCGGGTTTACTGCAAATAACAATGCACGAATACGGTCGCCTGGACGGAAAGTTTCACGTGGGATCATATCTTCACGGGCAAGCATCGCTTCGGCATTGTTGCCAAGATCAACAATAATGCTGTCGCGATTAACTTTTTTGACTACACCGGTCACGAGCTCACCGACTTGATCGATATAAGCTTCTACAACCTGTGAACGTTCAGCTTCACGAACTTTTTGCACAATGACTTGTTTAGCCATTTGCGTGGTGATCCGGTCAAACACAACTGAGTCAATTTGTTCTTCAACAAAATCGCCAATTTGCAGGTCAGGCTCATCATACTGAGCAGCTGACAGAGTCATTTCGCGCGTTGGATGCTCCATGACATGGTCATCAGCAACCACCTGCCAGCGACGGAAAGTGTCATAAGAACCGGTTTTACGGTCGATTGCTACCCGAACTTCGATGTCGCTTTCATTTTTCTTTTTGGTAGCGGCTGCAAGTGCATATTCCAATGCCTGGAAAATCTTTTCACGCGGAACTGACTTTTCGTTAGAAACCGCATCAACTACTAATAAAATTTCTTTTGCCATGTTTTCTGCCTCACTAAGAGCCGGATAAATTAAAAAACCGGAACTACGTTTGCTTTATCTACGTTATCCATAAGCAAACGATAAGGTTTGCCATCCACTTCAATTACTAGCATATCGTCGTCAATTTCTAACAGCTGCCCTTTAAACTTGCGACGGCCGTCCTGGGGAATTGCCAGCTTGACTTCTACTTTCTGACCAACAACTTTGGCAAAATGAGCAGGTGTAAACAAGGGGCGGTCCAGACCAGGAGAAGAAACTTCGAGGTTGTATTCGTTCTGAATAGGGTCTTCAACGTCAAGGATGGCACCAACTTCACGGCTTACAATCGCACAATGATCAACAGTGACACCGTCAGGATGATCAATAAATAGCCTTAAAGTGGAATGGCGCCCAGCAGGCACGAACTCACAACCCAATAATTCAAAGCCGGCGGCTTCTACAGTCGGGCTTAAAAGCTCAGTTAATCGCTGTTCTTGTTTCGTCAAAGAGACCTCCAGAAATAAAAAAAGGGCATATAGCCCAGAATATTAGTACATCAATACTACAGATATAAAAACGCCCCGAAAATCGGGGCGAAGAAACATCCGAAAAAACAAGATATCGCCAATCTTGTTTATAAATCTGGTCTGCAGTTTTGAATTAACATCTAAACAAATACAGCTAAATCAAAAACAGAGGAAAGTTTAAAACTTTCGAAGCTAATAAATACAACTTACTTGGAATCTACAACAGACTTCTTTCAGAAGATAGTTACTAACTGGCACAAAAATTGGTTGCGGGAGCCGGATTTGAACCGACGACCTTCGGGTTATGAGCCCGACGAGCTACCAGGCTGCTCCATCCCGCGTCCGTAACTGGCGTGCATTATATAGTGCTGAGCACTGTATCGCAAGATTTGTTTTAGCTTACATTGCTTTACTTATTCAGTAAATTTCAGTGAAAAAAAACCTTTAAAGCAATAAAACTAAAGTACTTTTTTGATTGGTGCCGAGAGCGGGACTCGAACCCGCACGCCTAGGGCACTACCACCTCAAGGTAGCGTGTATACCAATTTCACCATCTCGGCTTGAATACGTATATTCTTTAGTTGCAACTAGCTTTTGCTACCTACAGGAATATCTTTAGTTGTGTCTTTTTTCTCTTCTACAACCGGCGCTACTTGTTCAGCTGGTACAACGATATTTTCGAACTCAGATTTCTTTTCGATGTGACTGATATTGTAGTTACCTAAAATCAGGCTCAGTGCAAAAAACACTGTGGCTAACACAGTCGTAGAACGAGTTAAAAAGTTACCCGTACCAGATGAACCAAACAATGTTGCTGAAGCACCCGCACCGAAAGAAGCACCCATATCAGCGCCTTTACCATGCTGAATCAACACCAAACCGATGATGGAAATTGAAACTAATAAATATAATGCAATTACGATTTCGTACATTATTATTCCTGTGCGCTTAGGCAAATGTCAGCAAATTCTGCTGGTTTTAAACTTGCACCACCAACCAAACCACCGTCGATATCTGGCTGGGCAAACAGGGCGGCGCAATTTTCAGCATTGACGCTACCACCGTATATAATTCGTACCTTTGAAGCTGCATCGCTATCGTACTTTTTCAGATGACATCTAATAAAGGCGTGCACTTCTTGAGCTTGTTCCGGGCTTGCTGTTTCACCTGTCCCTATTGCCCAGATTGGCTCATAAGCAATGACAGAATGCTGCAACAATTCAGGGTGCGGAGCATACACTGCATCCAAATGCTGTGCAAGAACCTGCATCGTTTTTTCTTGCTGCCTTTCGGTTAAAGTTTCGCCAAAACAAACAATTGGCGTAATTTTAGCCGCTATTGCACGCTTTGTTTTAGCAAGTACTAACGCATCGCTTTCACCAAAAAGTGCTCTACGCTCTGAGTGACCGATAATTACATAACTTGCGCCTGCGTCAGCAAGCATATCAGCACTTATTTCACCTGTGAAGGCACCACTTACTTCACTGCTGACATTTTGAGCACCTAGCTGGTAACGATCAGATTTTGGAAAGTTAGTTAGAAATATTACCGGTGGGCAGATCAGAATTTCCGTATTTGTTGCTGGCAGATTTGAAAGTGCTTCAAAGCTTTGCTCGGCTAGCTCACAACTACCATTCAACTTCCAGTTTGCTGCAATTAATGGTCTGCGTTGTGTCATGCGTTCTCTCCGTATTAAGCGGGCGAGATATTAACGAACCTCGCCCCATCAAACAAGAGACAACCGCAAAAAAACGCGGTTACTCACCAAAATGTAGCACTTAAATCAACATACAGAATAGCGAACATTCGCGACTAACCGAGCTTCGTCAGCTGTTATTTCAGCTAGCTATTTTTACCGCAGCCGCAATTTTCTCGGCAAAATCTCGTACTTGCTGTTGTTCCCTTCCCTCTACCATTACACGAATCAACGGTTCAGTACCTGATTTTCGGATCAATACACGCCCTTGACCGGCCAATTCGGCTTCTACACCAGCGATGACCTCTTTAACATGCAAATTTTCAAGTGGCGCGGTGCCTTTTTCAAATTTGACATTGACTAATACCTGCGGCAATTTAGTCATTCCCTGGCTTAAATCGGCCAGTGAAAGCCCTGTATCAATCATCGATGCCAATACTTGCAACGATGCGATAATACCATCACCTGTGCCAGCATGGTCTAAGTTCAGGACATGCCCCGAGTTTTCTCCACCAATTCGCCAGCCCTTCTCAAGCAGCATTTCCATGACATAACGGTCGCCGACAGCACTGCGGGCAAATGGAATATCTAACTCAGCTAACGCCAGCTCGAGCCCCATATTGCTCATCAATGTGCCGACAACGCCACCGGTTAAGCGGTTGCGCTCCTGCGCTGAACGAGCCAGCATATAAATAATTTCATCGCCATCAATCTGGCGTCCGGTATGATCAACCATCATTACCCGATCACCATCGCCATCATAGGCAATCCCTAAATCTGCACCTAAATCAAGGACAGCTTGTTGCAAGCCATCAGTATGAGTGGCGCCACATTTTTCATTAATATTGATGCCATTCGGACTACAAGCAATAGTGTGTACTTCTGCACCGAGTTCCTTAAATACATTTGGCGCAATGTGGTAGGTTGCGCCATTGGCGCAATCGAGCACAATTTTAAAATTGCTCAATGACATATGCTTGGGCAAATGGCTTTTACAAAACTCAATATAACGGCCTGAAGCGTCTTCAATCCGCTGTGCTTTTCCAAGCTTTTCTGACGATTCACAAACCATTGGCTGTTCTAATTCAGCCTCAATTGCTCGTTCAATTTCGTCATCGAGTTTACTGCCATTTGCAGAAAAGAATTTAATGCCATTGTCGTAATAGGGGTTATGTGACGCGCTGATCACAATGCCAGCTTCTGCACGAAAAGTATGAGTCAAATAGGAAACCGCCGGTGTTGGCATTGGCCCTAATAATCGAACATCGATGCCTGCAGCAATGAGCCCAGCTTCAAGTGCAGTTTCGAGTAAATATCCGGAGATACGGGTATCTTTACCAATCAGCACTTTGCGGGTGCCACGTTGTGACAATACCCGACCAGCAGCCCAACCTAATTTCATCGCAAATTCTGGTGTAATAGGGAACTCACCAACCTTGCCACGCACGCCATCAGTGCCAAAATACTTCCTGCTCATACTTCTTCTCCAAATAAAGTCGCTTGCGCCACCGCAATTGCATCTGCGGTTTCTTTGACATCATGGGCGCGAATGATGCGGGCTCCATGCATAACGGCTATTGTGGCACAGGCAATACTGCCTGCCAAACGTTCTGAGGTATTACGATTAAGTAATTGTCCGATCATAGACTTACGAGACATTCCAGCTAACACTGGCATCCCTTGCGACTCAAACTCTGACAAACGGGCCAATAGTTGATAATTGTGCGCCACTGTTTTACCAAAACCAAATCCAGGATCAAGCACAAGTTGTGAAGGTGCAATTCCTGCACCGATACAAGCTTGGACTCTTGCTTGCAAGAAGTGTTTAACATCATCGACGACATCGCTATATTGAGGCGCAGCCTGCATTGACTGTGGCTGCCCCTGCATATGCATCAGACACACTGGGATTTGCAACTTCGCGGCAGCTACCAAAGCACCTTCATCTTGCAATGCTTTCACATCATTAATCATATCTGCACCCGCAAGTGCAGCTTCCGTCATCACTTTCGCTTTATAGGTATCCACAGAAATCACGGTATCAAATTCTTGCCTGATCAATTCAATCACCGGTATAACTCTATCTAACTCTTGCTGCAGCGACACCAATTTCGCCCCAGGTCTGGTTGATTCTCCGCCAATATCAATAATATCTGCACCATCTGCCAACATACGTTCAACTTGCTTTAACGCCGTATCCACAGCAATAAATTTACCGCCATCGGAGAAAGAATCTGGGGTGATATTCAAAATAGCCATTAACTTACAACGTGTTAAGTTCAAATGCCGCTGCCTTGGCAGTTCTAACTTCATGCTGACCTCACATCCGAAAATAATGATCAATAGTGTAGTTTCTGTTTCGACCTTCAATACAATCGCCCAACTACCTAGCCGATAATACTGTGAACACTTGTAGCTGAAATAGGTCGAATAAGAAAAAACCCCGACTAAGCCGGGGTTTTTATGTTTGCCACTAGGCAATTAAGTTAATGATCAACTGCTATGAGTTTCTGCAGGTTTATCTTCAACCTTCGGAGCTGTCGATTCTGCATTGCCGCCATCAGAAGAAGCATCAGGCTTTTTGTCTTTTGGCTCCCAATGTTCTGGCTGACGTACTTCACGGCGTGCCATTAAATCTTCAATTTGTTTTGAATCAATAGTTTCATATTGCATCAACGCATCTTTCATCGCGTGCAAGATATCCATGTTCTGTTCAATCATATCTTTCGCACGATGATAATTGCGGTCAATAATCGACTTGATTTCAGAATCAATCAAACTGGCCGTCTCATCAGAGATTTGCTTGGATTTGCCCATGCTACGACCTAAGAAGACTTCACCTTCTTCATCGGCATACAACAAAGGACCCAACTTGTCTGAAAATCCCCATTGCGTCACCATGTTGCGCGCAATCGACGTCGCGTACTTAATGTCTTGAGAAGCACCTGTTGATACCGCTTCACCACCAAAGATTAACTCTTCAGCAAGTCGACCACCGTAGGCTACAGAAATTTTGCTTTCTAATTTCCGACGGCTAACGCTGATTGCGTCAGCTTCTGGCAGGAAGAAAGTCACACCCAATGCACGACCACGCGG
>JAHJNE010000386.1 GCA_018820995.1 Gammaproteobacteria bacterium
AGTTTGTCTGATTCCGGAGCGGTAGTTCAGTCGGTTAGAATACCGGCCTGTCACGCCGGGGGTCGCGGGTTCGAGTCCCGTCCGCTCCGCCAATTCAGCAAACAAGCCATTAGAGCGTAAGCTCACTCCAGCGCGGAGCGGTAGTTCAGTCGGTTAGAATACCGGCCTGTCACGCCGGGGGTCGCGGGTTCGAGTCCCGTCCGCTCCGCCATTTTACTGAGTCGAAGATTCAGTAAACAAATCAACCAGCCTTGAGCTGGTTTTTTTACGTTTCAAATTCACAAGGCTGTCTTGCGACAGCAGTTCAGTCGGTTGCTCTCTGTTAAAGCATGGCCGCTCTGTCACGCCCAAGATTGAAAGATGCGCGGGTTCGAGTCCCGTCCGCTCCGCCACTTTGTTTTTGATGTATCTATCTGATTTAATTCAAGTTTATACTAAAAATGCTGTGTTTCAAAACACGGTGTTTTTGCATTTTTGGACACAGCTGGACCCATTTGTGTCCAAACTGTGCCAATTCTTTAAATAGGCCGACTGTCAGCGTGGGCACAAATCTTCATCCCATTGTCACTCAAATGCTGTTTACGAAAATCTCACAAAATGTGCCCGGCCTACCATTGTTAATCAATGACTTACATTTTCTAAAACGGCTGAAAAGCTGTGTCCTCTTGTGTCCATCAAAAACGTGATTTCTCAATACGTACTCATATTTTAATATTTTAAATCAGATGCTTACGGCTAAATTTTGTGTCCAACGGCTGTGTCCAAAGTCTTTATCAAAACTTAAGAGCTATTTGACTTAAGGCTCTGCTTTTTTGAACGTATTGTCCTGAGATATGACTCAAAGCCAGAGTGATCCGCGAGTCTACTAATTTGTCTGTGACTCCAGCCAATAAAAAGCGGCTGGCGGCAACCTTGGCGCAAATAGAACTGCAAATCAAAGCCGGTACTTTTGATTTTGCCTACCATTTTCCGAATAGCCCGCATGCTGAATATTTTCGCACTATTCATCAGATGGAAAAACGCAATGCCAGTGGTGGGGATACGGCCATTGCTGTGTTTACTGAGAGCTGGTTGACGCTGAAAAAGCTGGAATGGCGGCACAGCCAGATTGAAACCGTCAACGGCATGCGGGATACCCATATTCTGCCCACCTTTGAGGACGAGCAACTTAGCCAGATCACCAAAAAGCAGATTTTGGAGTTTCGGTTAAAGCTGTCGCAGCATAAAAAAGCGGATGGAGCTGGGCTTTCGGCGTCTCGTATTAATCACATCATGAATTGTGTGCGGATGATCTTAAATGACGCGGCTGATCAGTTCAGGTTTGAGTCGCCACTTCGGAACATTAAGCCGCTGCCGTTGGATCGTCCGGAAATCGAGCCCTTTAACCTGGATGAGGTGTATCGGATTATCACTGCGGCCCATGAGGATTTTAAACCTTATTACACTCTGCGCTTTTTTACCGGATTGCGTACCGGTGAAATCTATGGCTTGCGCTGGAAGGATATCGATTTTAACAACCGCACTATTCATGTGGAGCAGGCTTTGGTGCGGCAACGGGTGGAAAAAGTGAAAACTCAGTCGTCTCGCCGGGCGATCCAAATGACAACGGCTGTGTATCAGGCCCTGGCTGCTCAGGAAAAACTGACCCGGCATCGCAGTGATTATGTGTTTTGCAACACTAGGGGCGGGCCTTTGGCGCATAAAAACGTAACACGCCGGGTGTGGTACCCGTTATTGGAGACCTTGAAACGCAAACGACGCACACCTTATCAAAACCGGCATACCGCAGCCACTATTTGGTTGGCATCGGGTGAGAGCCCTGAGTGGATCGCAAAACAGTTAGGGCATGCCAATACCACCATGCTGTTTAAAGTGTATTCGCGTTATGTGCCTAACTTGGTGCGCCGCGATGGTACAGCGTTAGAGCGTTTATTGTCAGAGCACAAATTACCTTTTGAAACCATGGGCGAGGCCCTGCAGGAGTTTGACTATGAGAATGTTTAAAGACCAAAATCCACCGGTGTTATGTTGGGCCAGCCCTGTCGTTGCAACAGGCAAGGCCGGAGAGTATTACCAGTTCAGCGCACCACATTTCAGTATCACCTTGCCTGTGGGTGAAACGCACAGCGCATTATTGAATGGGCAAGAGGCGTCGGTTTTACTGCAGACAGACGATTTGTTAGCGCCTACTTCGGTTCGTAAACTCAAGCTGGTTGGTTTAAGCAAGGTCAGGCAACAAAACCAATATATGCTGTGCCCAATTCCGATGTTTGAGGTTTTGTCAGGCGTTTGGACTTTAGTGAGCTGTATTACTTACCCTGATTTACGGCACTTCCTGGAAGAGGTTTTGTGCGACCCGCTGGTTATTTCGCTGTTCTATAAAGCGAAAGGCTCTGAAGATAGCGATTTTAGTCAGACCGGTGATTTGGCCCGGCATAGCGTCGACATTGCTTGTGTCAGCTTGTCTTTGGCCAATTATTACCAGCTATCCGATGTTGAACTGAGTTTAGCTCTGGTGACTGCGCTGTTGCACGAAATTGGCAAAATTCGCCTTCACTACAATAGCCAGTCTGGCATTTTAGTGAGCGAAAAAGTCGCGGTCACAGCCGTAGTAGGCCCTTACTTAATTCAAGTGCTTGAACGTGACCCAGCGCTTTATGAGGCCTTGATGTCCTGCTTAAACTGCATTGAGCAACCACAGATTATTTATATGGCGGATACGATAGTTAAAGCCGCAGATAAGCTTTCTCGCACTAAACATCAGTTCGATAAAGCTTTTGCTGATACGGCGGATTACTACGATTTAGTGGTAACTAAAAAAGGCTGCACAGACCTTTACTACCGCCGCGCAACGCAGTTTCAGCATATGGAGAAATTTGACTAGCTACTGATCAGTTTTTGAAAGATAGAAACGGAAATAGGCTTTTTAGGCTTATTTCCTTTTCTGTTTTGAGTGTGGACAGAGGGAGCAGTGTTTGAGCATTAATCATCAGGAGGCGCTAATCAACGATAGATGCTTACTATTACGAAACTTAAAATATTTGCCGATCAGATAACGTACAGAGGAAGTTTTATGGGTACAAAAGAGTGGGTATCAAGTCATCCAAGTGGTGCCAGCCTTTATCAAGAATGTTTTTACGATGTTGAAAAGCACGCAACTAATCCTAACCCAGCGGTCATTCAAATTGAAAACCCGGGAAGCTTTTCAATCACCCAAGAGCATGCTGGTGCTGGGCCGTACTCCCAGCTTGTAGTGGAAATCCCTGCGGAACACTTTGATGAAATCGCAATTGCCTGGTGTAAAAGCCGAAAGTTGCAAGGCAGGCTGGGCGGCCCGGTTGGACAAGAGTGGGGTTTCCCTGATTGTGATCTTGAGTAGTCTGTGAACTCTAGCTGCGAACTACTGAGAAGTGTTAAGCACTGCGCTTTGGTAGCAAAATACGAGTTACGGTTATACATTCAGAAATAAGATTTTCGGGCATAGCGAGTTAGCACATGGATGATAATGAGTTAGACATTGAGGTGATCCCGTCACCGCACGATCCTGTTGTAGGTGCGCATGTGGGTGTCAGAATCCGGCATAAAGTATCAGGCCTAACAGCCGAGAGTTCATCAGAGACAACGCAATATGCGAACAGGCTGAAAGCAATGGACATGCTGAAAATGCAACTGATGCAAGTCAGTTCTGGAAATTGAAAAAGCTGATCAAAATCACTTTTATAATTAGTAGATGCTTTATAGGTATTGACCTCAATACGGATTATGCGCTCTGAGTAGCCTGGGCAATCAACAGAATCGCTCAAAAGTGAAGCAAAGTGAGCTAAATTCGTAGATTTAATAAATAAAATCAAACTACTTGCTTGACACAAATTCTGGGAAGTGTAAGATACGCCTCCCGCTGAGCAAGGTAATAACCGGTTCAGCACTGCTCTTTAACAATAAGCAATCAATCATCTGTGTGGGCACTCACGGTTTAGATTCTGCAGCGAGCAATCGCAC
>JAHJNE010000387.1 GCA_018820995.1 Gammaproteobacteria bacterium
CAATGAGTAACCAATCGACAGTAAATCCCTGTCCGGAGCCAGTAAAAATGCAAAATCCATCTCTAATGCCATTTGACGAGCTTGTTGCGCTAAGTCTAAAAATTGCTGACCTTGTTCCCGACGATCAGGGGCTTGTTGCGACTGATCTGCCGCTGTTTGCTGCACACTTTCGGCCAAAGCCGCCAGATAAAACAGCAAGGTGCTGCTTTGCTGGGATAGTTCCAGTAACTGCAGTCGTAGATTTTCCTTGCCCTCAGCCGGGCTCACCAGCGCTTGCAAATTGACTTCAGACATCAGCTCCGGTGTTGTTGTTGCGGCATCACCAGCTAATAAATTGTGCAACAAGGTTGCGGTTGCGAAAGCCTGATCAGTCGCCTGAAGCAAAGCATCTGAGATCAGAGGTTGCAGATCGCTTTTTGTCAAAGACGATGTTGCGGTCAGCAATAACGAAGACAATTGGCTCAACTGTTGCTGCAATTGCTGTTGCAGCGGCAGCACCTGCTCTGACGACACATGCCGACAGCAGTACGAAGGATTGTGTTCGAGTATAGTTAATGCCTGCTGCGCCAAATACAACTGATCGACCCAACTTTGCAGTAGCACCTTGGGATTAATATCAGTTTGCTGGCCTTCACGAGCTTGCGCCCACAGTTCCAGACCGTTGGCGAGGGTAATTAAGTGACCGGCCAAATTACCACTATCAACCGCCGACACATAAGCGGGCGGTAATACCCGTAGATCGCTACTATCGTACCAATTCAGAAAGTGTCCACGGTAACGCGTAAGTAACGTCAGTGTCGCAAAAGTCTGCTGCAGCCGTTGCAACGCCTGACTTGCGCTGATCCAGCCAAAATCGCGAGCGCTTAACACCGCCAGCAAATACAAACCGATATTGGTCGGTGAGGTACGATGTGCTAACTGCGCGGTTGGATGTTGTTGAAAATTATCCGGTGGCAAAAAGTGGTCTTTTACTGTGACAAAAGTCTCAAAATAACGCCAGGTTTGACGGGCAATCAGCCGAAATTGTTGCCGTTGTAAATCATTTAGAGCCGTCGGGACAAATTGCGGTTGTGGTTGACTTAACCACCACACCAGCGCCGGTGCAGCCAGCCAACACAAGGGTAACGGCAGCAACAACAGCCACCAGCTACTCTGTTGTGAATAAAGGGTCAAAGCCGCAAAAAGCGCCAGCGCCGTACTGAACCACATGCTCTGGTAATAGCCAACAACCGTCAGTCGGGCTGCCCGATCAGCTTGCGCACTGGTCGTCCATTGCAGCAAATGGCGGCGACTAATGGTCAGTCGCCACAACGTAACGCCAATGGCCGAACACATCCGCCAGCTGTCGTCGATTAACAAACAAACACTTAAAGCAAAACGACATAATGCCAAATGTAAATCCTGGCCGAATTGCTGCAGATGAGGCCGCCACTGAATACCACTGTGCTGCGGCCAAACGCTGCCCCACAAGGGCAATAAATTGGGGATCAACAAAGTGCCTAATAACAGTAAAGTCCCACTCATCGCCAACGACATCGGTGCCGACCATAACCACAACAATGCCGCCAACAACATCGGTGACACCAGGGACCGTCGCAAATTATCCAACATCTTCCAGCGCCCGAGTGCGGGTAATTTCTGTTGCGACACCAAACAAGGCAACAGCAGCGAACGTAATAACCACGGCAGCAATTGCCAGTCGCCACGCACCCAACGATGCTGGCGCTTAGCGGCTACTTCATAACGCGCCGGAAAGTCTTCCACCACGTCCACATCAGAAGCCAAACCGGAACGGGCAAAAACACCTTCGAACAAGTCATGACTGAGCATGGCATTTTCACCAATGCGATCGGACAGCGCCGCGGCAAAAGCATCAACGTCGTAAATTCCTTTGCCGGTAAAAGAGCCTTCGCCAAACAAATCCTGATATAAATCAGAAGCTGCTGCCGCATAAGGGTCAATACCGGCCGGGCCAGTGAACAAACGCTGATAGCGTGACGCCGCATGGTCCAGCGCCAGCGCCGGAGTCACTCTGGGTTGTAAAATGCCATAACCACTATTGATGCGCTGCGCGATCGGATCAAATTGCGGTCGGTTCAGCGGGTGCGCCATTTTGCCTATCAACCGGATGGCGGCATCTCTGGGAAGCTGGGTATCGGCATCGAGGGTAATCACGTAGCGTACGTCCGCTGGCACCCAACAACTCAGCACTCGCATCGCGACCACATGTAGTAACGCGTTGCCATTTTTTGCACTCGTTGTCTCTGGTAATTGCGTTTGCCCAATAAAACTGGTGTCACTGGCACCACGCAATAAGGCATTTAGTTCCGCCAGTTTGCCGCGTTTACGCTCCCAGCCCATCCATTTTTGTTCGCCAGAATTAAATAAACGTTGGCGATGCAATAGTAAAAATCTGGGACCGGCTGGCCCGGCGGGATAAGTTTGATTTAACTGTGCTACGGCGGCGATAGCCAGATTTAACAACGGCAAATCAGCCGCACAATGTTGTTGATCAGCATCAAGATAATCTGTCAACAAGGCAAAGGTTAAATCACCACTTCGCCCCGATAAATGATGTACTTCAAGCCGTTCGGCTTGCGCCAGAATATCAGCCTCGTGCGTTAACAACATCGGCACCACAATCAGCGTCCGATACTCAGTGGGCACGCCATCCAATAGCGCTAACCCGGGTAAAATCACCGGGCCAACGCCAAAACTAAACAGCCGTTGACACAAGACGGTGGCAAGCTCACTAAGCGGAAACATCGCCAGAACCAATAACACCAGCCACCAACTTAAATCAAGCGCACTGTGGCGTTGCAAGGGCCATAGCATCACCGCCATCACCAACACGAAAAACAATGTCATCCCTGCGATAGCACTGATATAGCCGGTGACACCAGCGGCGCGAAAGCTGTTATTCAGGCGTTGCCGCCAGCCTGGTTTAAAACTTAACTGCCACTCAAACGCAGCGCGCCCAGCGCCGAGCAAATAATAACCAACATCCTGTGCTGGCAACGTCTGATCGACCGACAACGGCGCTTTCATCGTTGGTTCTGAGGATAGAGTTGGCGCTGTAGATTGTGCTGCGAACTCCTGTTGCACGGATGACGGTTGTTCAACATTCTGCGGTGATGAAGGCGATGGAAGTGGTTGCTCTGATGGTTGCTCCGCCACGTTGTTTGTTTCGTTCACCGCGAGCGCCGCCGCCTGACACGCAAAATCTGTCACTTGTTGTTCAGAGAAGTCGGAACCGCGGGCCAAAACTTCAATCGCACTGCGGTACATATTGCGACTGGCAAAATCCATCAATGAGTACTTATTTTGCTGGCAAAGTTGCTGCTCGACCAGACTGACTTGTTCAAATAACGAGGCCCAATCTATGGCCGCAATCCGTTGCATACTGGTCATTACGTTGCGTACTGACACGTTTGATGCGCCCTGCCGTTGCTGCGACTGCTGGACTACGCGATCAACATCACGTCCTTGTACCGTCAGTTGTACCGTCAGCCAATCCTGCGCCAAACTGTTGCCTGGGTCCAGGTCGCGTAACCGTTTCGCCATTTGGGCGGCAAAAGCATCTGACAGTGGCAATGCTATCTCTGCCAGCGTCTGATGCGATAACAGCGGTGAGGCGCTATATTGCAATAACAGCGCCGATAACTTATCGGCCTTGCCGCGTTCAATCAGACTGAGGCTAATTTGATCGGCTAGCCGGCGTAGATTTTCAACCAGCACAATGCGCAGCGTCAACGATAGCGCCCACAACTCGCCAATGGTCAATGGCTGAACTTGTTGGTAGGCCATCAGAAAACGCTGCAAAATAGCGGCGTCAAAATGACTATCTGTATGCGCGACATAGGCCCAGGCCACACCAAAGATCCTTGGGTAACCGGCAAAAGGACC
>JAHJNE010000388.1 GCA_018820995.1 Gammaproteobacteria bacterium
GGCCCTTGCATGGATATATGGAGATAATGGTGCATCTGGGCCAATCACCGCGCCATCATCGATGTGAACCATCGATGTTTGTTCGATGCCACCGACTGTCGACGACTTGATACGCTTAAATTCGTTAACTCCGTAACTAAACCATGCATCACGGGGGATTTCCTGAACACAGAAAAAAATAGGACTGTGGCCGAACCGCTTAAATCGCAGTCCATAAAAGTCTGGTCCGCCAGACTGCAAAATATAATCGGTGTCAGAACCACCTTTTGCAAAGTAAGTCACTGTGGCTTTTTTCGGGTTATTTCTATTTAACTCAATGAGATGCTTCTGTGGGAGCGCCTGATAAAACTCCACAATAGATTTTTCGTCTTTTTGGTAATCAAGCCATGCCCTGTAGAGGGTGTCAGTGGGATACTCCTGCCGCGCAATTTTTTCCACATCAGCGGCTAGATCCGCCGCGCTGATTGTCGTTGTAAAAACGGTGACACAAAAAGCGAGCAGTAATTTATTGAGCACGCTATTGATGAATCTATATAGTGCTATATTAAGTGCTTTATTTAGTTCTTTAATTAAGATTCTAGTCATCTCATCCCTGACCTGTCAGTTGTGCAATTTTTAAAAGACTAACGCCCTACCCGCGACCATCACCGGCAAAAAAATCGGAGCGAAACAACCAAGCCCAGGTGTCACCGCCCAAACATTCAATAACGAACAAATATCATTAACTGTCATTTTTTAACATATATTGCATGCAGCCACCAGCAAATAGCGGCCAAAAAACAAGCAATACAGGTTGAAAAAACAGTTTGTAGTAAGCCCAATATTTGGCCGAGAAACCGAATGACGCTAACAGAGCGATGAAAGCCAGCGTTAAAAAAAGGCCAATGAACGAGTAATGTATGCGTCGCCAAAAGGCTGGTCCAAATTTTAGCCTTTCACCAAAAAATACATAAATGATCCCTTTGGAAGTGAATGTGCTCAGGCATAAAACTAAAATCATTGCCAACATCCAGAACGCCGTCGGCTGATAGTTCTCATTTGAGAAGAGCGACAAAAACTCAATTTGTTGCTCTATCAAGACAGTAATCAGAAAAACACTAATCACAGCGAGCAGATAGCGCCAGTAAATTGCCCACATGGTTAAAGCCAATACCAGATTCGCCGCTTGGCATGGCGCCGTTTTAATTTAAGTGGCTTCACCAAAGTGCCCTTTTTGCTCTGTCCAGTTCAAAAGTGCATCCAAAGCCGGGCATAACGCCTGCCCCCATGCCGTCAGCCTATATTCAACCTTAGGTGGCACCTGCGGATACACCTTCCGATGAACAATCCCGTCAGCCTCCAGTTGTCTCAGTTGCTGCGCCAGCATCTTTTGGGAAATCTCCGGAATAAGCTTCTCGAAATCAGAATAGCGCTGCACTTTACCATCGAACAAATGGAAAAGGATGATCAGCTTCCAGCGCCCGTCCAGCAATTTAATTGCTTCAAGCGTGTCAGCCGCTGCGCTAGAAGGCGTATAAATCTTTCTCATAGGTAGGTCACTTACTTTTTTGTGCGTTCTTGATTCTCTGTCATTCAAAGCAGAATATTCCTGTTGCGGATCATTTTTACAGGAGAAATTTAAATGAATGCTCAATTAAATGAATGCATCAACAACTATTTCGAAGCTAGCAACACGATAGACGTTGTTCGATTCAAAGATTGTTTTACAGCGGACGCGGTTGTGTTTGATGAAGGTAGCACCTATCTAGGACCTCTCGCAATTGGATCCTGGTTTGAAGAAACAAGGCTGAAGTATGAATTTAGTGTCACACCAATCACGGGCACGCAAGAGGACGACTATGTCACCGTAGTTGCCCAAGTGAGTGGCAATTTTCCGGGCAGCCCAATACAGCTGCGTTATGCCTTTGAACTAAAAGGCAGCAAAATTCAATCTCTGAAGATCCACTGAGGTCTCTAAATCTGAAACTGAATGGCAAACGAGTCTTGCTGACTGCTGGGACCAAAGGTATTGGTGCCGCAGTTGCTTCGTGCTTTTGGGATTGTGGGGCGCGCATGTTTGTTTCGGCACGAGTGCGCCAGCAGTCTTGCCCTAAAGGCCTGTTTCTCATGCTCTTTCAAAATTCAGGAAACCTTTGCTACTACACTGCAATATTAGGGTGATAAAAGTGATATAAAGAGATGACAACGATGCGACCCTTTTACGGCAGCGCTGTTTTTTACAGTAACACCCAATACCCAAAGACCAGCAACTGAGTCCACCTAAAACGCCAAAAATAGTGCCTTGGAGCTAGTTAGCGCTTGTTAGCTATGCATCGCTTTTACAAATGACAATATACTGATTACCAAAAAAACTACCCAGGACAAATGCTTACCTTTTGTGTAGTAGGCTGAAAAAACACCACTGAGACCAAAAACAACACTGACAGTGAACTGCAGCACAATCGACTCTGGCAACAAAATTAAGAGTGCCGCAAAGCCAAACCAGGCCAAACTGGTGATATGCCATGCAAATCGCAAAGTGCCTTTTGTGAATTGGTCACTTCCAAAAAGGGGCGGTAAATTGTCGCGCTTAAACAGTCGCAGCAAAATATAACGCTCA
>JAHJNE010000389.1 GCA_018820995.1 Gammaproteobacteria bacterium
CAGCAGCGATACAAAGCATGTCGAACTCTGTTGGACGTCTAGCGCTGAACCTAAGTGTGGCAGCTTAGTTTTGCAGGATCTCTTTTAGATATCCCAACGAAATAGAACATTGGTGTAAGCATGATAACAATGTTCTATTTCACACCACGTTAAACAATTTGAAATTGTTAAAGTATCCAAAGCGACTTGTATAAGACTAAAAATTCTATCCCACCGTTGCTGCCATTGGCATTTGCTAAACGTTAGGTTGAGTTCGTAGGCGCTGATAATGACAATCGAACCGAATAGTAACCTATACAATATGCTTGTTAACAAGTTTTAGCCCATTCGAAATCTGATCCGTCGATTGAAATTAGGAAAAGACACGGGAACCAAATATAAACAAGTCCATCGTACTGATGCCTTTGTTAAGCGGTATCATCAGTTCAACCATTGCCAACACAGCGGAGTTGTCAGTGACTGAAAACGGTAAGCAAGTTGGATTGGAACGTAGCTTGGGGACAGATCCAAACTAATGGTGCCCCTACTGATTGTGACACTCAGTTCTAAGCAGGATCCCTTGCCAAGCCAGTGACCGTGCTCGCCGCGATGCGCTTGAAAACAGAAAGGCTGATCGATTTCTATCGGAACATCGAAAACTAACTGTCATCGTACCAAGTGCCGGTTGGCCAACAAACCAGTTCTAATCCACTCAAATTCCGCAACCAGCTCCCCCATACTTCAGGCCTCACGACGGGCGGCTACGCGGGCCATCCGCAGGACGAACAGATAACAAGTGACCAACAGATCGTTCGCGGCGATGCTCCGACCAATTCGCGCAAAGTAGAAAGACCGAACACACCAGGGACTTCGCTCGCTTATTAAGCGTGGCGGCTACGCCGTCGTGGAAATGAACGCGCATGAGAAACCAATGATTCCGACCTTAACTCGCTGCGCTTTTTTCGTCCGCTTATGGGGGACGGTAGTCACACGATGTTATGGTCGAATAAAACCTGGTCTATTTTAGATAGTACAATGACTACGTTAAGCGAGGTGTTCAATGACCCAACACCTATACCCCCTATTCAGAAATCGACTTTTTGGTACTCGCCAACAAGCAAAATAACAACTTGTTTAGCAAAAGGTAAACCACAACACTTGCGCTGATTGCAATTAACGAAAACCAGTTTGGCATCCATTGCACAGCATCATTTTGAAAAGTGAACGACAACGACATAAAACCACCGTCTGGATACAACCATACCCCTACATCGTTGTCGACTATATGCAGTAAGCCCATAATAAATATAAGAATACTTATAAAATATCCAAAACCAAAAGCCAGTGTTGCCAGAAAATGAATTAAACCTTTTTTAGTTTGCTGTATCAGCGCATTTAATATTGCATGTGGATGCCCTTTAGACACCTCTTGAGCCTGTAAAATTTCGCTAATCAAGGGAGTAAGGTACTCGTCGGGAGACCCCATGCGGTGAATTGCGTTAACTATTTTATCTGCTTCGCTTTCCCCTTCTACATGTTGTGCAGATTCGTATAAATGGCTCAATATTTCTAAACGGATATCTTCACGATCCCACAGAGGTAAAGGTCTAAGTTTATGTTTTAACTCCGTATCGAAATGCTCCCAAACTTTTTGAGCAGTATCACTTTTTAAAGGAAATTGTTGACTCATGACTGCATCACCATCTGTAAAATTGAATTATGAATGTTGCTCCAGGTAAACTTCATTTTAGAAAGAACCTCACAGCCCAAGTCAGTGATTTGGTAGTATTTTCTTGGTGTCCCGACTTCCGCCGTTTGCCATTCTGTTACCACTAAGCCATCGCGTTTCAGACGATTAAGCAATGGATACAATGTCCCCTCAGCCACATCAATCATCGTTAACCTTTTTATTTCTGAGGCTATCTCGTACCCATAGCTCTGATTTTGCTGCAATTTAAGAAGAATAATAAACTCTAAAAGGCCCTTTCTAAATTGCGGCAACCATCGCTCTATCAGCTGATCACTTTCATTAGTCATAAATACCTATATCCTCGGCCGGATCGACATAGCAATACTATATGCATCGAATGATACTCAACTAATTCACTGATACAAACCTAATTTTAATCTTTATTAACATCAAGCATAAACGCCTATTTTCAGACAATTTTGATATTTTATGCTGATACACACCTCGTTACACACATAGCTTTGCTATGTACTGAAAGCCTCATTAATATACCTAGCATGGCAATGTACATAGCTATCGACTTTTTCTTATGCGATAACGAGTAGACGACAGATTTTGCTCTGCATTAGCCACACCTATTAATTGTAAGAGGAAATTAGTATGTTCAATCGAATCAGAACGATTTTAATCACGTTGGTATTACTCTGTTTTAACCACTTCGCGAATGCGCAAACACAGATAAAAGATGCACAAGGTACTTGGCTGGGTGTCATGAATATCCCTGACGGTCCGACATTAAGGATTGGGGTCGAAGTGTTCAAAAGAGCTGATAATCAATGGGGAGCAAATGTCAGTAGCTTAGATCAAATGAGCCGGTATATGGTTTCTGATGTGAGTCTAAAGGACAATCTATTTACGGTTCAATTACGCGATGCCCCGGTCCATATTACTGGCGAGATAAGCGCAGACGGCAACACAATTGATGCTCAGTTTAGCCAAGGTGATAACACCTGGTCGCTGCCATTGAGCAAAGTTATAACTCTTCCAGAAACTGCTAGAGTGCAGACACCTACCAATATCATTGAATATAATGAAGAAGCGGTAAAATACCAAAATGCACAGGACCAGACCTGGTTAGCAGCAACCCTAACCTCTCCAAAAGACAGTAAGCGTCATCCAGCTGTCATGCTGATTGCCGGTTCTGGCCCTAACCAACGTGATTCTTATCATAGCGGCCACAGACCATTTAAAGTATTAGCTGATTACTTAACTCGTCAAGGGTTTGTTGTATTACGTGCTGATAAGCGTGGCGTGTATCAATCTGCTGGCTCTTTCAAGGAAGGCGACGTAGACAATTTTGCGCACGACACGCAAGCGGCGATTCAGTTTCTAAAAACAAATAGCCACGTTGATCCAAACAACATCTTCCTTATCGGGCATAGTGAAGGCAGTTTTATCGCAGCCATGACGGCAACAATTGAAAAAGTGCAAGGCATCGTCTCTATGGCCGGACCTGGCATGTCGACCTTAGACATTCTATTGCTGCAAGATCAAACCGAACCAGCTGCCAAAGGCGCCTCAAAAACGGAGACTGATGTGTTGTTAGAGTTTAGCCAACATTTTTATCAAACCGTGCTTGATAATACGGATGAGGCACAACGCAAACAGCAACTTCAAGCCTTGTACGATAATTTGACTGGCACCAAGGCAGAAATCATCAACAAATGGGCTGGACAGCAAGGCACCTTGAATGTTGACTTGGCTTCAAGTAATACTTTTTACCTCTGGCTTAAACAAAACCCACTAGACTACTGGGCAAAATTAACGATCCCCGCCTTATTATTGAATGGTGAGAAAGATTCTCAAGTACCGGCTAAAGAAAATATTGAAGGACTTGCAAAGGTTTTAAATCAACACAAGGTAGTATTTAAGCAACATATTTTCCCAAGTCTAAATCATATGTTTCAGTATGCTGAAACCGGAGCCACTGATGAATATGGCAGCATTGAAGAAACTTTAAATCCAGAAGTATTAAGTACAATCGCTGAATGGCTGAAGCAAAAAATATAAGTCTTCTCCTAATTTATCCATGCTGAAAACACAGGTCCATTTTCTGGAGGTTCTAAATTTGGGCTTGTAAAAGCAAGCGGATACATAACCTGAAAAGTCTCCTCTAACTATTGAGGCCGTGGGAATTTACAAAACGCCAGGTGAGGCAGACAGACAGACAGACACCCATAATCGGCGTCAATTTAAAGAGATACCAGGATATTTTCAGATTGAGAGATGACACGTCAGGAAACGAGTTATAAATATTGACTGGTGCCAAAGTCATTTTTTACACGAAAGAATATATAACTGAAGCGCCGGATGCGGCAGATCCGCTCGCCCGGATCGGTGTCGGGTCGACTCAGTAATGGGCCGTTTTCGCACGATTGAACCCGGAGGATAAATGAAACATCTTCAGGTAACTACCCGTCAAAAAAGTGAAAGGGGCTGTATAATTTAGTGGTTAACAAATCAATCAGCCGACGGCTAACGCTTCGGCTGATTGAGACGTTAATATCCGCTTTTGGATCCAAGCCATTATCCGACGAAGTCGGTACTTTCTGTGAAAGTAGAGATGCAGTTAATTTGCACCAGGTGTGAGACGCACTTGCAAACGGGTGGGGTTTTAAATGCAATTCACCAGAGCAACTGAGTCCACCTCAAACGCCAAAAATAGTGCCTTGGAGCTAGCTAGCGCTTGTTAGCCATGCATCGCTTTTACAAATGACAATATACTGATTACCAAAAAAACCAGCCAGGACAAATGTTTACCTTTTGTGTAGTAGGCTGAAAAAACACCACTGAGACCAAAAACAACGCTGACAGTGAACTGCAGCACAATCGACTCTGGCAACAAGATTAAGAGTGCCGCAAAGCCAAACCAGGCCAAACTGGTGATATGCCATGCAAATCGCAAAGTGCCTTTTGTGAATTGGTCACTTCCAAAAAGGGGCGGTAAATTGTCGCGCTTAAACAGTCGCAGCAAAATATAACGCTCA
>JAHJNE010000390.1 GCA_018820995.1 Gammaproteobacteria bacterium
CTGATTACTGATTACTGATTACTGATTACTGATTACTGATTACTGATTACTGATTACTGATTACTGATTACTGATTGCTGATTGCTGATTGCTGCTCAGTCTTCGCTTGATAATTTATATAACTCCGCCCGATTGCGGCCATTTCGTTTTGCGGCATAAAGCGCCGAGTCGGCCTGGTTATACAAATCTTCAAAAGTGCTGTCGCCTTTACACAAGGCAATTCCAATAGAGACTGTAATACAAAGTTCTACCGGGCCGGCTTTGATCGGATAATTGGCTAATAAACTCCGAACCCGCTCTGCGACTTGTAACGCCGTTTGTGGAGAGGTTTCGGACAAAAATACCGCGAATTCCTCACCGCCAATCCGGCCGAAAATGTCGTATTCGCGCAAGGCTTTTTTCAGGCGATTAGCGGTCGCTTTCAGCACTTCATCACCGGCCTGATGCCCGTATAAATCATTCACCGATTTAAAAAAATCTAAATCCAGCAGCAAGAGTGCAGAAGGTAAATTCAGACGCTGACAACGACCGAGCTCAGTATTGGTCGATTCGACAAAACAGCGCCGATTGGCAATTTTGGTTAATTCGTCGGTCAGCGCTAACTCGCTGAGGGTGGCAACGCGAGAATGAAGTTGATCTTCAAGGACTTTTTGTTTGGTGATCTCTTTGGCTTGTAGCAGGATTTCGCCACTGGCCAACAATTGTTCCGACATTAAAAACCAGCGTCCATCAATCAAGTCAACTTCAAAGATCCGAAATGGATTTTGCCGGCGCCGCTGATGGGCTTGTTGCAGCCATAGATTGATATCTTCTGCTTCGATCCGGATCCCTTTACGCTCTTCAAACGAGCGCCGCATCAAGTCGTCAAAATGTATCCCGAGGATCGAACGATGATCCTGGTAAAAAATATCAGCGAAAGATTGATTACAACCAAGCAACTTGTCGTCGGCGGTTAATATGGCATATCCATCATTACAAACATCAATAAATTCAAGCAGTTTTTTCTGAAACTCGATCTGATTTATGCTCATAAAGTGCTCTGTCTGACAGACTTTGAAGCAACGAATGGATCAAAGTTAGCAGATGAAATCGCAGGTCCGCCAGTTCGTCACCGCCAAATGTTGATGTTGCCGACATCAGACCATGTTGGCGGCTGCATTCTGGCGGATAAGCGTATTAAGTACCGCAAAAAGTCCGGTAAGGCATTTCACTGGCGGGCGCAGGTTCGGCCCAACGTTGATTGTCATCTGTTTCGCTAAAAGGCGTGGCCAAATCGCGGGCAAACTGTTGAAACAAGGTTAAATCGCCATGCTCTGTCACCTGTTGAATGATGAGCTCAATTTGGTGATTTCTCGGAATAAAATAAGGGTTACTTGCATTCATCTGTTGCCGGATTTCTACAACGTCTCCGGTGAGGTGTTGCTGCCATTGCGCCGCCCACACCCGCCAACCTTGTTGATCGGTAAACAGAGCCGCAGGTCCTTGTGGATCAAAAGCGTCATGGACGGCAAAAGCTAAGCTTCTAAAACACAGTGTAAAATCGACTTTGTTGGCCGCCATCAGCTCCAGTAATTGTTCCGCTAACAATTTGGCGGCAGCCGTGGAAGGCAGGCCTAGCTTGGCGCTCATTCGCTGTTGCCATGCCTGATAATAAAACTCCGGAAATGCGTTCAGTGCCGCGGTGGCGATGACAACCGCATCGGCTTCAGCCTCGGCGAGCAGCGGCAGCAGAGTTTCGGCTAGCCGAGCCAGGTTCCACTGCGCAATCATCGGTTGATTGCGATAAGCATAACGGCCTTGTTGATCAATCGAGCTAAATACCGTCGTCGGATCATAGTGGTCGATAAAAGCACAAGGGCCATAATCGATGGTTTCACCGCTCACCGACATATTGTCGGTATTCATCACACCATGAATAAAACCAAGACTCATCCAGTGCGCCACCAATGAAGCTTGGGCCTGGATCACCGAATTTAACAATGCCAGATATGGTTGGTCTGATTCAGCACAAGCAGGGTAATGTCGGTTGATCACATAGTCGGCCAAGCGTTTTATCGCCGTGTGGTCTGGCTGCATGCTGGCAAACTGGAAAGTGCCAATCCGGATATGACTGGCCGCGACGCGGGTCAAAATGCCACCGGATTTGAGATGCTCGCGATACACATTCTCGCCGGTAATCACCGCTGCCAGTGCGCGGCTTGTCGGGACGCCAAGCGCATGCATGGCTTCGCTGACCAGATATTCACGAATCACCGGCCCTAAAGCTGAGCGGCCATCACCGCGACGTGAGTATGGCGTTGGGCCTGAGCCCTTCAGTTGAATATCCCGCCGTTGTTGGTTGTGGTCGATGATTTCCGCTAACAGCAGCGCGCGCCCATCGCCCAGTCTTGGCGATAACTGGCCAAATTGATGGCCGCTATAAGCTTGTGCCAGTGATTTGGTCCAGGCCGGTAACTGATTGCCTGACAGAACTTGCAGGCCTGCCGCGGTTTCTGCCAACGCAGGATCAAAACCAAGTTCGGCCGCCAGCTGATGATTAAATGCCAGCCAGCTTGGTGCGGCAACTGGCGTTGGCGCACAGAGTTCAAATAAAGTGGCTGGAAGTTCGGAATAACTGTGTTCAATCTGCATCGTGGCGGTGCTCGGCATCAGAGAATACTCAATCGACGGGAAGTGTCAGGATTGTACCTTGATTCTATTCACTTGCCGACCCGCACTCAGTAGTCAATCTCCAGCAAAGTAAATTCCGCAACCATGGCGGTGGTTGCTTTGAACGAATACGTCACAAAGTTCACATGAAAAAAACAGCTGATTTAAGTGCGAGTGCCTGAATGCTTTACCTCCAGCTCTGCCAGCCACTTCAGCTTGGTCATGTAGTTTTGAGCTAAAACGGCTACACTGGAAGCAGAATTCCACGCAACCACTCATTGGGAGACCTCGTTTTGTCTGCAGCAAGTAAACAGTTGTCACGTTTACAATTTTTATTTCGATTGACGCTGGTGGTGCTTGCTGGGTTTGTCGCCAGTTTTTTTTGGTACGTCACGACTGAACGCGCGATTGATGCTGCAAATCAACAACGCTTGCAATCGTTTTTTCTGGCCGATGAATTACGCCAATCTTCCGATGATTTAACGCGGATGGTGCGAAGTTATGTTGTCA
>JAHJNE010000391.1 GCA_018820995.1 Gammaproteobacteria bacterium
TACAAGGCACGCAAAGTATTAAAGCCGACTTAGAGCAAGCGCGCTTGGATATGGAAGTTGCGCGTCGTGCCGGTGATTTGAACCGGATGTCACAACTGAAATACGAACGTATTCCGGCGCTGGAAAAACGTCTGGATTTGGCATCTCAAGCAGAAATGCATGAAATGAAGTTACTGCGTAACAAAGTGACTGAGCATGAAATTGCCGAAGTTCTGTCAAAATCGACGGGTATTCCGGTTAGTAAAATGCTCGAAGGTGAACGTGATAAACTGCTGCAAATGGAGCAATCACTGGCAAAGCGGGTCATCGGCCAAACGGAAGCGGTGCTGGCAGTATCGAACGCGATCCGTCGATCAAGGGCAGGATTATCAGATCCAAATAAACCTATTGGTTCATTTTTATTCTTAGGACCAACCGGCGTCGGAAAAACCGAACTGACAAAAGCACTGGCCCATTTTTTGTTCGACAGTGAAGATGCGATGGTTCGTATTGATATGTCAGAATTTATGGAAAAGCATGCCGTATCAAGACTGGTTGGCGCGCCGCCGGGATATGTTGGTTATGAAGAGGGTGGGTATTTAACCGAAGCGGTGCGTCGCAAGCCTTATTCAGTCATCTTGCTTGATGAAGTCGAGAAGGCACATCCGGATGTATTTAATATTTTGCTGCAAGTGCTGGATGATGGGCGTTTGACTGATGGCCAGGGCCGTACAGTCGATTTTAAAAACACAGTCATTATTATGACTTCAAACTTAGGCTCTGACCTGATTCAAGAACACTACTACGAGCAAAGTTATGAAGAAATGAAGTCGATGCTGATGGGCGTTTTAAGCCAGCAGTTCCGACCGGAGTTTCTAAATAGGGTGGATGAAACTGTGGTATTTCATCCGCTGGACCATGCGCAGATTAAGAATATCGCGGGTATTCAACTGCAACGCCTACAACAACGGCTGGCAGAGCGGCAGCTTGGTTTAGAAGTATCAGATGCCGCGTTGGAGAAAATTGCCGCTGTTGGTTTTGACCCTCTATTCGGCGCTAGACCACTGAAGCGAGCAATCCAACAGTATGTTGAGAATACTCTGGCGCAATCGTTATTGCGGGGAGAAATTTTACCTGGGTCTGTAGTGCACATTGACGTGGTGCAGGATAGATTTGTGGTCAGTAGCCGCGCAGTCTAGTTTGCGACTCCTGTACAAAAAGTAGAAAAAAAGAGCCAGTGCTTCACTGGCTCGTTTTTTTTATAAAATGCTATAAAACCTTCTTATCCTGCGTTTGTCAGCCAGTCATCAGTTAATCAATGTTTACTTGAATTACTGTTTTAAGGGCTGATTGCAATACAGCTGAATTTGTTTCTCAGCCAACAGTCGTTGTTGTTCACGTTTTGCAGTGTCCAATAATTCCTTCGATCCATCTTCTAAGTCGATGTATACCGGTAAGTCTTGTTGCAGGATATGCAAATTTTCTTGCGCCTTGGTACAATTTTTGTCTGTCTCTGCATTAGTTTTAGCTGGAAGTGGTGGAGGGGCGGCAGGCGTTGAGTTGGTGTTTTTGCTGCCTAAAATAATAGTTTGATAGTTAACGTTGGCAGGAGGTAGTTGGCTAACATGCAATACGTTATTGCTATCCCGCCATTGATAAATGATTTGTTCCGCCGAGATTGTCGCGCTAAAAATACAGGTAGAATAAACCACCAGAAAAACTTTTGATGCGTTTAATACGTTATGCATAAGACGCCCCAGCGAATTTACTGTTACAAAACTCAAGTGTAACGAAGATTTGCAAAAAAGCTTGTAGCCGTTTAAAAATGCAGCGGCTTGGAGCTGCGAATTTAACATGCCATATCGCTTTTACCTCTCATCGGGTTTTTAAGCGATATGGCAACTCAGGCAAATATCTAACCGCTAAAGGTTTTCGCCAAATCGGTGAGTTCAGTCGCCTTGTCATGTAGTTTACCGCTGTTGTCAGAAACCAGCTGCATGTTGCTGCTGTTGTCCTGGCCAATCAGATTAATTTCATGCACGAAGCTGGCGACTCGATTCGCCACAACAGTTTGGTGTTGCGTCGACAGCGCGATTTGTCCTGATGCAGTCTCGATTTGATTGACCATCCTTACAATCTCATTCACCTGTTGTTGACTAATGTCACTTTGTTTGACGCAATGTTCGGCTTGCTGGCGGCTTTGCAGCATCACTTGGCTCCAGTTCAACAAGGTTTGTTGGATTTCACCAATAGATTGCTGAATTTGTTCGGTCGCTTTGTGCGTACGAGAAGACAATGCTCTTACTTCGTCGGCAACAACCGCAAAACCACGACCATGTTCACCAGCTCTGGCTGCTTCAATTGCTGCGTTTAAGGCAAGCAAGTTGGTTTGATTTGCGATCCCTTGAATTTCCGTTAAGACAGCGCCAATTCGCTGCGCCTCGACAGCCAGGCCATCAGCAGTGCTGGCCGCGCCTTCGACTTCTTCAGCTAACTTTTTCACAGTGCCGGTGGTTAATTGCATCGCTTGTTGTGCTTGCTGACAGATCTGGTGCGTGGTCGCAACCTGCGCCGTAGTTTCGCCGGTATGAACTGAGATTTGTTCAACACTTTGGATCAGCTCATGACTCGCTTGTTCGATTTGACTCAATTGTTGCTGTTGTCGCGTAATTCCCCCCGTCGTTTGGGCGACTGCTTCAGACAAGGTATCCGCGATGAGACTTAATTGTGATGTGCTATCGCCAGTTCGACCCAAAACGGTGTTGAGTTTTGCCTGTTGCAACTGTTGCTGAAAGTCAGCAATACCAAATGGTCCCGTGTCCGCGTAGATAAATCGGCTAATAGAATCTGATTGCTGCAATAACAATTTTAGCCTGGCCGGGGTGACCAGTAGTTCGTCATAAAAGCAGCCCAGATAAAACAATGGCAGCAGCAAAGTGAGTGAAAACCAACTTGAAATGAAAAAACTGCTTAATGCCACTGCTGCCAGAGTGACGATGAATGCTGTCCAAATGCGTAAATTTTGATTTAAACGCCATCCACTCAGGTTTTTTCCCTGGGAAATTTGTTGATAACAATATTCTGCCCGATTGATCAGCTTGCGATCGGGGGATCTGCGAACGGATTGAAAGCCTACTAATTTCTGTTGTTGATAAATTGGGGTGATAAAAGCATCCACCCAATAATAACGGCCATCTTTGCAGCGGTTTTTAACCATGCCGCGCCATGGTTTTTTTTGCTGTAGGTTTTGCCATAAATCGGCAAAAGCAGCCTTTGGCATATCCGGATGACGAACGATATTGTGATTTTTACCGACTAACTCTTCGTTGCTAAAACCTGAGATATTACAAAAAGCCGCGTTCGCATAAGTGATCACACCGCGGGTATCGGTCGTTGAAATCAGTTCTACATCGATTGGGAAAGTAACTTCGGCATTTACTGTAGCTTGATTATTACGATGCATACGGCCCCATTGGACTTTAAAATGGCTGGTGTTACAGTAGTTTACTACATCGTTGGTAAATCGCATTAACGAAAATAGGAACAGAAGATGTCATTAGCGGCAATTATGTCCAAAAAGGTGCGGGTGACGACAGAAGACGCGACTTTGGCAAGTTTACGAACTTTATTTGTTGATGCCAAATTTCAGCATGTGCCAGTGATTGACAGCATGCATCGTCTGGTTGGTATTGTTTCGGTCAAAGATTATTTTAAAGCGTTAAGTCCGGTGATGGATTCCGCCTCGGAAAGTACCACTGAATTGTTTATGCAAAGTCGAAAGGTGCGTCAGGTGATGTCATCGCCGGTGTTTAGCGTGTCACAGGATATTGGTATTTTACAGGCCGCTACTTATTTAGTTGAAAGAAATATCAGTTGTTTGCCGGTAGTCGATTCCCAGCAGCGATTGATTGGTATTGTGTCCTGGAAAGACATCATGCGTCGGATTGTACAGTCCCAGCAAAAGCGGCGGCAACGAGCGGACGAAGAGGAATAATTTCTCAAATTTATGGCGTTAATAAATAGCACTTGTTTTTTTTCTGCGGCCGCCCAATGATCCAGTCTCTGGGTCCTTATTAAGGAATGCACTTGAGTCAGCTTTTTTCTGAACGTATCACGGCGCTGCAATCAGCCGCTTGGAGTTCAAGTATTGTCGGGATCCGTCGCGGGATCGAACGTGAAACTTTAAGGGTCAAACCGGACGGAACATTGTCGCAACTTGACCATCCACCGGCGTTGGGCGCTGCGTTGACGCACCCACTGATCACAACTGATTTTTCTGAATCGTTGCTGGAATTTATTACTCCGGCACAAACCAACATTGACGTGACCATTGCACAATTGACTGATATTCATCGTTTTGCGTTGAGTAACATAGCTGACGAGCAACTGGGAGCCGGCAGTATGCCGTGTTTTATCAAGCATCAGGATGAAATCCGGTTGGCTTATTACGGTACGTCTAATGTCGGACGGATGAAAACGGTCTATCGGCAGGGACTGAAAAATCGCTATGGCAGTATGATGCAGGCGATTAGCGGTGTGCATTTCAACTTTTCGGTACCCACCGAATTTTGGCAACATTACCAGACCATGCTTGGTGATCAATCTGAATTAGCCGATTTTATGTCTGAGCAATATTTCGGGCTGATCCGGAATTACAAACGATATGTGTGGCTTATCGTTTATCTGTTCGGGGCATCGCCGGCTTTGTGTAAATCGTTTTTACAAGGCCGCCAGAGTAAATATGCTTTTGAACTGTTAGGCAAAGGGACTTTGTATTTGCCTTACGCAACCAGTTTGCGAATGAGTGATTTGGGCTATACCAATAGCGCTCAGTCTGCGTTAAACGTGAGCTATAACAATCTTCCGGATTACATCAAAGGTTTACAGCAAGCAATAACAACACCTTCCACTCAATATCAGGGGATTGGCGTTAAAGTTGATGACACTTACCAGCAACTGAATACCAATATTTTGCAAATTGAAAATGAGTTTTATTCGACGATTCGGCCAAAACGTACCACCCAAAGTGGAGAGCGTCCAACCTGTGCCTTGGCTAAACGTGGTGTTGAATACATAGAAGTGCGGGCACTGGATGTGAATCCATTTAGTCCGGTCGGCATTAGTGCCGAACAAATGCGGTTTCTGGATGTATTCTTACTTTACTGTTTATTACAAGAAAGCCCATCGATGTCAGCTGAAGAGCAGGACCTCGCCGATCAAAATCTACGGAAAGTGGTGACGGATGGCAGAAGGCTAAATCTTGAATTGTTGGACGGCGCCACGCCAAGATTAATGCAAGATTGGGCCGAGCAACTATTTGCCGATTTGATGCCGCTGGCGCATTGGCTTGACACCGCCTATGGCGGCGATAAATATCAGGCTGTAATTAAGCATTTTTATCTTAGTTTGCTCGATCCTGGTAAAACCTTTTCCGGGCAGTTGTTAGCGCAGCTAAAAGCTAGCAAACAAGATAATTCGCAATTTAATCTTGATCTCGCTGCATTGCATCAAAAAACGTTACTAGCGACTGAGTATCAGTTTTACTCAGAAACTCAATTCAGACAGATGGCGACGGATTCAATCAGCGCGCAGCAGCAGATTGAACAGCAGGATACTGTGAGCTTTGACAATTATCTGAAGCAATATTTTGTTGAAAATGCTGTGAAGCTTTGTGACAAATAGTTTGCTTCGATAGTTGGAGAAAACTGTGAAGAAAAGGCGCCATTGGCGCCTTTTCTGTTTCTGCAACCTGGTTATTGATAACGTTGCTACGGAGCATGTTGGAATGCGTATTTCGCTGGCAAATTGCCGGTAAAAAAAACGGCCACATCAGTGGCCGCAAACTAAGGATAGGGAGAATCCAGGGATGAAAACAAAAACTTGGTCGAATCCATTCACAAGATTAGAAGCTATTCGCTCATAAAAGTTCAGCACAAACTAAAAAAAATACAAAATATTGATTAAAAATTAAGTGTCTGATTAATAGAGGTAAAAAGGCAATATTTACGCGCTATGCAAAAAAATGGCAGCGGGTAAGGCTGCCATTATCAGAATATTTTCAATGCGAAAGGGACATTAGCTGGCTTTTAAATGCGGTAATATCCGCACGGTTTTGATCATGTTGTCCTGTACTTCGACAATTTCAAGCGGATAACCAAGCAGCTTCAGACTTACATTGGCTTGTGGAATTTCTTCCAAATACTCCAGCACTAATCCGTTGAGGGTTTTAGGGCCGTCTGTGGGTAGGTTCAGCTGCATTTCACGGTTCAGATCACGAAGGTTGATTCCACCATCAACTAAGAACGAACCATCAGGTTGTGGCGTGATTTCTTCATTGTTTTGCTCTGCAATATGCGTCGTGAACTCGCCGACGACTTCTTCTAATATGTCTTCCAGAGTCACCAGACCCTGAATATCGCCATATTCATCAACAACCAGACCGATCCGTTCTTTCGAGCTTTGAAACTTCACGAGCTGAGTATTGAGCGGTGTACCTTCAGGAATAAAATAAATATCGTTGACCGATCGTAATAATGTCGCTTTTGTAAGTTGTTCTTTTAGTACCAGTCGCATCACGTCGCGGGTATGAATGAAGCCAATGGCATCATCAATGCTGTCGCGGTAAAGCAAAATTCGGCTATGTTGAGTATTGGCAAGTTGTCGAACGATGTCTTTCCATTCATCGTTGATATCAATACCAATCAGCTCATTGCGGGGGATCATGATGTCTTCAACGGTGGCGTTTTCTAAGTCTAAGATCCCAACTAACATATTCTGGTGCTGTTGTGGTAACAGTGCACCGGCCTCATGTACCACAGTTCGCAGTTCTTCATTGCTTAAACTATGTCCATGATGATGGTCAGAGCTCACACCGAAAATCTTCAAAATGTTATTACAAATCCAGTTGACCAACCATACAAATGGATACAACAGCGTCATCATTGGTTTTAGCAATAACGAACTTGGAAATGCAATTTTTTCTGGATGCAAGGCGGCGAGCGTTTTTGGTGTCACTTCGCCAAAGATCAAAATCACGAGAGTTAAGAACAAACCGGCAAGCGCAATACCGTAATCACCGTAAAGACGTTGTCCTAACGCAGCGGCAATCATCGATGCGGCGACATTCACCAAATTGTTACCGACCAAAATCAGACCAATTAACCGGTCACGCTTTTCCAGCATGAGACTAGTTCTTTTGGCACCAGCATGATTTTCATTGACCAAGTGTTTTAGTCGATAAGGGTTGAGCGACATCATGCCAGTTTCAGTGGCAGAGAAATAAGCAGAGCAAAAAACCAGTACACCGAGGGTTATAAACAAGGTGCTGGTCGATATATCGTCCAAGAGATTTAACCTTTATTGCCAGTAAGCCTTACTTAATATGCGAAAGTGCGATGCGAGTCAAGAATTACAGCCTTTCCAGCAGTACTTCGCGCACAAAACGACTCCCAAAATACGCCAATGTTAATATCAGGCTGGCACTGATGGTAAGCGCATTCGCAACACGTCCTCGCCAGCCAAGTCTTGCATGCCCAACCAATAACAAACTAAACAACAAGAATGCGATCAAACTTAAGACATTTTTATGAATATTATGTTTCGCTAACCAATCGGCAGTAAAAATTGCGCCGCTGAGGAGTGTCAAGCCAAGCAAGATAGTGCCTGCGAGCACCAGTCGGAATAATAGTTCTTCAGCTTGCATTAGCGGAGGAAACACAGCGCCCGTTTGCAGCGGTGTCTTCTGTTTTAATCTTTGACTGATATAGCTGACTTGAAATGAGTACAACGTTGCCATGATTAACATCACATAGGCAATAAAAGCGACGACAACATGAAGCAGTAGCCATGGATTATTTTCAAAATGCTGGACCTGAGCGCCCCCAGGTAACAGACCAACAGCAAGTTGGACCATGGCAGCAAAGCCATAAACTATTGGTAGTAACAAAGTGATAGGCGTGCGAAGTGCTGTTAGCGTGAGAGATAACGTAATCAACCAACACACCAACGAGCTGACGTTCAATAGGCTGAAGTTTTGGCCATCAGCAGCAAACATTGCCTGGCTCAACGCGAGCATATGTAGCACGATACCGGCAGTTGCGGCAGTAAAGACTAACTTAAATTTAGGACCTTGGGCATGGTACAACCGCTGCGTTACTGCAACAGTTGCTGTCAGGTAACAAAGAAAAGCCAGTATTGGCAGCAGAGCAAACGACATGCGAATAATTCCAATTTAAGGCGCAAAAAGCTATTGTATTGCAAGCTTTGCCAGAATGACAGAGCCAACGGCTGACGGCAGCGTCAGGCTCGGTTATAATCAGCGCCATTTTGAGTTCCGTGGTAACTAAACATGTTTGAAAACCTGTCCGATCGTTTAACCCGTACCCTGAAAAATATCAGTGGCCGTGGTCGCCTGACTGAAGACAATATTAAAGAAACTTTGCGTGAAGTGCGTATGGCTCTATTAGAGGCCGACGTCGCGCTGCCAGTGGTCCGTGATTTTGTCAATCAGGTGAAAGAGCGGTCGGTTGGGCTGGAAGTGAGTAAAAGTCTGACGCCAGGTCAGGAATTTTTAAAAATCGTCAAAAAAGCTTTAGAAGAAGCGATGGGCGAAGCTAATGAAGAGCTGACTTTAAATACTCAACCGCCGGCAGTCGTCCTGATGGCAGGCTTGCAGGGAGCCGGTAAAACAACGTCGGTCGGAAAACTTGCAAGGTTTTTAAAAGAGCGTAAAAAGAAAAAAGTGATGGTGGTTTCTGCGGACGTTTATCGCCCGGCTGCGATTAAACAGTTGGAAACCTTAGCGAAAGAAGTAGGTGTTGAATTCTTTCCAAGTGATATTAGCCAAAAGCCGGTTGATATTGTCAATGCAGCCATCGCTCAGGCTCGACTCGGCTTTTACGATATCCTGTTAGTCGATACCGCGGGTCGTTTGCATGTTGACAGCGAAATGATGGACGAAATCAAAGCATTACATGCTGCGATTAATCCAATTGAAACGTTGTTTGTGGTTGATGCGATGACAGGTCAAGATGCTGCAAATACAGCGAAAGCCTTTAACGAAGCATTGCCACTCACCGGTGTAATTTTAACCAAAGCCGATGGTGATGCGCGTGGTGGTGCGGCCTTATCAATTCGGCATATCACCGGCAAACCGATCAAATTTATCGGTATGGGTGAAAAATCCGATGCCTTAGAACCATTTCACCCTGACCGGATTGCTTCACGCATTCTCGGCATGGGCGACATGATGAGCCTGATTGAAGAACTTGAGCAAAAGGTTGATCGTGATCAGGCTGCAAAAGTGGCAGCCAAGATGATGAAAGGTCAGGGTTTTAGTTTAGAAGACTTTCGTGATCAGTTGGTACAGATGCGGGGCATGGGCGGCATGATGTCAATGCTGGACAAACTACCTGGCATGAAAAACCTGCCGGCCGGCGCCAAAGATCAGATGAACAACAAACAATTTGGCAAAATGGAAGCCATCATCAATTCGATGACCCCAAAAGAGCGGCAATACCCGGACTTAATCAAAGGCTCTCGTAAAAAACGGATAGCGGCAGGTTCTGGTACCCAGGTCCAAGACGTGAATCAGTTACTGAAACAGTTTATGCAGATGCAGAAAATGATGAAGCAAATGGGCGGCAAAGGCGGTCTGATGAAGATGATGCGCGGGATGGGCGGGAAGTTACCGCCTGGTATGTTGCCTCCACGTTGAAACCTTTATTCGTTTTGAAGAAAACCGGCATCGCCGGTTTTTTTGTTTTAACTTGCTGACTTTGGCCAGCTTTACTTCATAATTGCTGCAGATTCTTTTTTGATACACGCAGAGCTTTAGGCATGAGAGTCGCTGAACAGGTTAAATGAGGATGTGGTTGATATACAAAGTGCTGTTCATTTGATTTGTTATAGACTCTCGCCGTAACTTTTGAATAATCGTCCTAATCTGTTTTTACTTTGCTATCTAGATAGCTGTTTAACGAGAGTTGTCTTCTAGAATGTTCTCGACACTCATCGTGTTTTATCAATTTTGCCAGTGACTGAGAAAATCCTCGTCGATAAAATCTCGCCTCGATTTAGCAGTCAACACCTGAAGCCACACCGTATTTGTAAAGCAATTAGGCCAGGAATGCGCTATATAATGACCAGTCAAATCTGAGCAAAGCCGTGAAATTCCTTGCATTCATGGCAAAAATCCGTACAATTCGGCGTCCCTGTGGTTTGACTGCAGGGATTTTTATTTCAAAAACCTGAACGATTGATTTAGAGGACGGTATGGTAACTATTCGTTTACAACGTGGTGGCGCGAAAAAGCGTCCATTTTACCAAGTTGTGGTCGCAGACAGCCGTTTTGCTCGTGATGGCCGCTTTATTGAACGCGTGGGTTTCTTTAACCCAATCGCTAGCGGTACTGAAGAGAAAGCGCGTATCGACCTGAACCGTGTTGACCACTGGGTAGCGCAAGGCGCTTCTTTAAGTGATCGCGTGGCTTCATTGGTAAAAGCAGCTAAAAAAGCTTCTGCTTAATTTAGCAATCTGGTTGGAGTTTGACCTTGAACGGTAAAGATTTAGTTGTCTTAGGTAAGTTTGGTGCTGTTTACGGCATCAACGGGTGGCTAAAAGTAAACTCCTACACAGAGATCCCTGAAGGGATATTTGATTACACACCCTGGCAAATTCAACAGCAGGGTAACTGGCGACCAGTGCAGATCAGCAGTTGGAAGCGTCACAGTAATGGCTTAATTGCCAAAATTGAAGGCGTGAATGACCGTGATCAGGCGCAACTCTTTGTCAATATTGACATCGCAGTGACGCCCGCTGCCTTACCAAAGCTTGAAGACGGCGATTATTACTGGAAAGACCTGATGGGGATGACCGTAATAACCGAAGCTGGCTACAACTTAGGTGAAGTAGTGGACATGATGGAAACAGGCTCAAACGACGTTATTGTCGTCAAAGCTAACCGGAATGATGCATTTGGTCAGAAAGAGCGTTTGTTACCGTTTTTAACTGACTCTGTCATTAAAGCGGTTGATAAAGCGCAAGGTCGAATCATTGTCGACTGGGATCCTGAATTTTAATGGCCGAACAGCCAAAATTGTGGTTTGGGGTCATTACCTTATTTCCACAGATGTTCGATGCTGTGACAAAATTCGGTGTAACCAGCCGGGCAGTCAAAAACGGGTTAATCGATGTTCAGTGCTGGAATCCAAGGGATTTTACCTCGGATAAACATAACACTGTAGACGACAGACCTTTTGGCGGCGGTCCTGGTATGTTGATGATGGTACAGCCTTTAACGGATGCAATTCGCGCCGCTAAAGCAGCTGCAGGTGGTGATGTCAGAACGATTTATCTTTCGCCGCAAGGCCGGAAATTGGATCAGGAAGGTGTAGCTAAACTTGCGACTTATTCGAAGCTACTTTTGGTAGCTGGCCGTTACGAAGGTGTTGATGAACGCGTAATAGAGTCGGAAATTGACGAAGAATGGTCAATCGGCGATTACGTGCTGAGTGGGGGCGAATTGCCTGCGATGACGCTCATTGATGCGGTTTCGCGACTAGTACCAGGCGTACTGGGGCATGATTTATCAGCAGTCGAGGATTCGTTTGCCTCTGGATTGCTTGATTGCCCGCACTATACCAGACCAGAAGTGTTAGACGGCAAACAGGTTCCTGCTGTATTGCTCAGCGGACACCATGAAAACATCAGACGCTGGCGTCTAAAACAGGCCCTTGGTAGGACCTGGTTAAGACGGCCGGATATGTTAAATGTCCTGGCTCTGACTAAGGAGCAACGCAAATTACTGGACGAGTTCCAACAGGAACACCAGGCGTTGCAGCAACACGATAGTTTATTCCAGGTAAAGTGAGATTGTTATGAGCAAAGTTAGCCAAAACATCATCAAACAACTTGAAGACGAACAGCTGAAAACAGATATTCCAGCTTTCGGCCCAGGTGATACTGTGGTAGTTCAAGTTAAAGTTAAAGAAGGCGATAAAACTCGTCTGCAGGCTTACGAAGGCGTTGTTATCGCCAAGCGTAACCGTGGTTTACACTCAGCATTCACAGTTCGTAAAATTTCGAACGGTGAAGGTGTTGAGCGTGTATTCCAAACGCACAGCCCAATGATTGACAGCATCACGCTGAAACGTCGTGGTGCCGTACGCCGTGCCAAGCTTTACTATTTACGCGATCGTTCAGGTAAATCAGCGCGTATCCGCGAAAAGCTTAACTAAGCACTTTAAAAGCCACCGTAAGGTGGCTTTTTTTTATCCGCTTCGAAATACCAGCTGCTTGGTTCATTTTTCGCGATATTTAATCTATCTAGTACCCTCATAAACCTTTTTCGTTGCTCGACAATCGTCAATTCAAATTTTACGAACGAAGTGACTGTAGTTTTTAACAGCACCGTGAACGCCGGGTAAAATCTACATTAGCTTTATGCCTCCATAACTATCGAACCGAGTAAAACAGCCAAAACCTTCGCCCCTGATTACTTATTTAGAAGAGAAAACTTAGATTGTCGCCGTCAGATAGTTTATTAAATAATCATAGCCTAATGAAATGTATAACTTTTTTGTACTGATATGATTTAACAGTTTTTTTCAGCGTCATCGCACACTACAATCATTGTTCAACCCGCCAATGTATGTAAATTACTTAGTAGTAGAAGCAGTATAGTGAGCAAGGCTTCGCGGCCTCAGTTACAGTTCAAGGACTCAGCAGTGAATTCAGCAGAATTTATCGAAAAAAGAAAGTTCATCATCAAAATAGCCAAGATGCTGCATAAATATGGGACACCAGCGTACCGCCTGGAAGCGCACTTGCTAGGTGTTGCGCAGTTTTTACAAATTGGAGCCGCATTTGCGATCACACCAACAGTGTTGACCTTTGTGATTTGGATACCGGGAGAGGACACTGAATATACACATGTGGCGCGGGTTTTTCCGGGGGAAATGGATTTAGGTTCGTTGTCACGTGCTGACGAAGTGGTTGACGAAGTGCTGAGTGGACAGTTAACAGTACCGGAAGCGAGCCGTCGTTTAAGTGAAATTGACGAGATGCCAAACCCATACTCACGATGGTCGACATTTGCCGCCTTTGGTGCCGCTGCAGGTGCCTTTGCCATGTTGATGAAAGGTAGTTGGCATGATGTGGTGTGCGCCAGCATTCTAAGCTTATGTGTGTATTTATTTGTGCTCTGGTCACAAAAGAGTCGCCGTATTGCGCATATGCTGGAATCTTTGGTGGCAATGTTTGCTGCTTTTGCCGCGACCGGCTTAGCTGCCATGTTTGATAGTTCTTTAAATGTGCCACTTGTCGTTTTATCCGCAATTATCGTTTTTATACCCGGATTAGCGCTTACACTTGGTTTGGCCGAGCTCGCGGCTCGACATTTGGTTTCTGGCACCGCTCGCATCATGGATGCGGTGATGTTGCTGTTTATGTTGTACTTTGGCGCATTTCTTGGGATGGCCGTTGGGCAGATATGTTTTGGAGTCACAGCGTATCAAGCAGTGCCAGCAGTCCCGGCTTGGACTAGTTGGTTATCGATTACCATCCTTTGTAGCTCGCTAGTGATTGTGTTCAGAGCCCGAGGCAAGCATGTTTTTTGGGGGCTGCTCTCTGGTTTTATTGCCTATGGCGCTAGTGTGGTCGGGGGGATGTATTTGGGCTTAGCCTTGGGTGCATTCGTTGGCGCTTTTGCTGTGGGTATTTATGGTAATTTATTTACCCGTTTTATGAACGCGCCTGCCATTATTGTCGTCCTGCAAGGGATGATTGTTCTGGTTCCTGGAAGCAAAACATATATTGGCTTAAACGCTTTTATTTCTGGGCAACAATTAGGTGAAACCGCCCAGTTGGGCCAGCAAACTTTTTTGATCTTTATGTCATTAGTTGCAGGATTCATCTTCGCAAATGTCGCGCTGCCACCAAAGAAAAGTTTATGATGACGAAATCAAAGCTCGCCAGAACGACAGTCGTCATAAGGATGCTTTGTTACATTCAGCAGTAATTAAAAAGCCAGCACGATCGCTGGCTTTTTGCTGCAACAAATTTAATTATCGTTGGATCACAAAATTTTCAGTACTCCGACGTACTTTTTTCAAGTTCACCAGCCAGTCGTTATCGGCTTGGCGATAACCTAAAGGCAGCAGCAATACTGATTTTAATCCAAGTTCAGCCAATCCTAAAATGACGTCTACTTTTTCCGGTTCAAACCCTTCCATTGGTGTGGCATCGACTTCCTCTTCGGCTGCGGCGATTAGCGCTGATCCCAAGCCAATATAAGCTTGTCGCGCCGCATGCTCAAAATTTACCTGGGCATCGCGAGTTGGATAGTATGCCAATAATTTTTGCCGATAGGCTTCCCAGCCTTCGTTTTTAAAGCCACGTTGTTCATTGACTAAGTCGAACATCTGATTGATACGGTCCGCGGTGTAATTGTCCCACGCGGCAAAAACCAATAATTCTGAGCAGTCAGTGATTTGAGATTGATCCCAGGCTACCGGGCGAATTTGTTGTTTGATTTTTGGATCTGTGACCACCAGTACCTGATAGGGCTGCAAACCGCTGGAGCTAGCGCTTAAACGGATGGCTTCTAAAATACGATTTAGTTTGTCTGCTGGAACCGCGACATCGGGTTGCATTTTTTTTGTGGCATATCGCCAGTTCAGTAAATCAATTGTTTGTGATTTGGCTTCAGTATCTTGTTTTGACATTTTTAAGTTCACCTTTTATGTACTGATTGGTATATAAGGCCGTCGAGACACTCTTTCAAGCTCTAAATTAGAATTAAATAATTAGACATACCTTGTTTGGTCCAAACTGCAGCGCTTTGTCCTATATTTGTTATCCGTACTGACAATTCCGGCCTTCAGTTAGGCTACAGGAATTATTTTGTTTGTAAAAAATTCAATACAGATTGGCGTGATGTGTCAATTTGATGAAGTCTGCATTTCTATTGACTTTAATGGTTGACCTTCTGGTGTAATTTTTTTACCATGCATCACTTCGTAATCAAAGCAATACGTCGTGTAAATTAATATTTACAGTTGAATTCAGGTGTCAGCAAAATAAAGCTGCAGGCCAATATCTTCAGATAGGAGTGATTAAAATGACCAAAATTGTTGATGATTTAAGAATCGTGGCGGAAAAACCGCTCAGCCCTCCTTTGGTCATCAAGCGGAATTATCCTTTGCCAGATGCAGGTGCATTATTTGTACAACAAGCACGCAAAGATATCGCTGACATCATCCATGGTCGTGATCCAAGATTATTGGTCGTTACAGGCCCTTGTTCAATCCATGACCCAATAGCGGCAATGGATTATGCGAAGCGTTTAAAAGAGTTACAAATTCAATATAAAGACAGCTTATACATTGTGATGCGGGTTTATTTTGAAAAGCCCAGAACAACAGTCGGTTGGAAAGGTTATATCAACGATCCACATTTAGATGATTCGTTTGATTTAGAAACAGGATTGATCCGTGGGCGCGAGCTGTTATTGGATTTGGTGGCGATGGAATTACCTACAGCAACCGAAGCTTTAGATCCGATTAGTCCACAATATTTGTCAGATTTGATTTCGTGGGCTGCCATTGGCGCGCGTACCGTGGA
>JAHJNE010000392.1 GCA_018820995.1 Gammaproteobacteria bacterium
CGTCCCTTTTTTAACTCGCTAGATAAAGCCTTGTACGTGTCGCCAGCGAAAAGGGAGCAACTTTTTGGATATCTATGAAAGTTATCGGTGACGTTCACCCAGGGCAGGCCCGGTAACGCGGAGCCAATGGTTGGCTTTGTAGCAGCTACATTTTGCGTACGATGAAATACCGGGAATCTGCCGGAAAAGTAGGCAATAATATGCATTATTGGGTACAGAAATGGTTTTGAACTACAGGATTAATTTTTTGATATTTAAAATAGATATGGAGTTTTTAGCGCTGTATCGAAACTCAAAAGAGTCTTATGGTGCCTAGGGTCGGACTCGAACCGACACGGAGTTTCCCCCGGCGGATTTTGAATCCGCTGCGTCTACCGATTTCGCCACCCAGGCATTGAGGGGATATTGCTGAAGTAAACAGGTGGCATTATACAAAGCTTCAACAGCTGTGCAAGTAAAAAATCAATTGTACCAATTGATTGCGCAAATTTTCAGCGTTGTGAGGTGAGGTCTGTTGTTTGGGGTGGTTATTCCAAATTGTAGACTGTTGATATGGGTCATAACACTGCTGCGAAGTTGAAAAAATAAAGGCAGCTAAGTTTTGCCAGTTGGTGGTGTTGAAGTCAAACTTGAAGCTACTAAATCTGCAATCTGGTTTAGTATTGGCGGTGTTTTGTGGAAAAGCACAAACTTTTGTCTACTTCTTCGAAGCTTTCAGCCGGTATTATTGAGCTATTACTTGGCTTGCAGGCTTGATAAATACACAGGAACATGCGATCACTTTCCTTGTATTGAAACATCTGAGGTCGAGTTGGTGCCCAATGCAGCGAAATAGCATCCATGTCCGTCTAACAGCTTGCTTTGGTGGATTGTTTTTATTGTTAAGCCTCGTGTTGACTTTATACCTGGATCAAATCGCATCCAGTGCCTTGACTACGGCCAGTGGTAAATCTTTATTAAATATTGGAAATTCATCTGCGCTATTAATCGCTCGCACCATGGCTGAACGGGAGCGGGAAATCATTTTGTTAAGTAAAAGCTATTTGTTGACGCAAGCTGAGCTTACTGACAGCGCCTTGCAGACCAGACTCGATCAAGTCAAAGAATCCTATCAATTTTATGCCTGGTTGGGGGTTGCAGCGCCCGATGGCAATGTAGTGGCGGCGTCGGATGGTTTGTTATTGCATAAAAATGTTGCGAAACGCACCTGGTTCCAGCAGGGGCAGCAGGGGCCTTTTGTCGGTGACGTGCATGATGCAGTGTTGTTGGAAAATTTGTTAGGTCGACCCCTGAATAATGAACCGCTGCGGTTTGTCGATTTTGCGGCACCGGTTTATGCCGCTGATCACAGCTTGAAAGCAGTCATTTCATCTCATGTGCACTGGTCTTGGATTGGTGACGTGTTATCTAAATCGCTGGCCGCTGAAGACAATAACAGCGGTGTGGAAGCATTTATTTTGGCGGCGGATGGTAACTGGTTATATCCACAGCACCATATGGGCACTTTAGCCGTACCACAGGATTTACCCGTCGCAGGTCAGTTTGGGCTGCTGAACTGGGGGCTGGATGGATTATTTCTCACCAGTCGGGTGCAAATTCACGCCAATACCAGCAATGAGTTGGGGTGGCAGCTGGTACTTCGTCAGCCGATTGCCCAGGCTTTATTGCCGCTGACTGCGTTACAACAAAAGTTAATGTTGATTTGTGCGGTCAGTATGTTGGTTGGGATGATCTTGGCGTACCGGCTGGCATTCCAGTTTAGTCGTCCGGTCGCACAGCTGGCACAATCGGCTGCCCAAATTGTCAGCGGCGCAGAGCATGTTGAATTTCGTGGGCAAAGTTCTTTGTATGAAGTGAAGCAGCTGAATCATGCTTTGACCGGCATGATGGAAAAACTGGCGGAAAAACGTCAGGCGTTGTTGGCGGCAAATGCGTCTTTAGAGCAACAAGTGCAAACCCGTACTGCTGATTTATTGGCGGCCAATGAAGCACTGCAAGCCTTATCACTTCAGGATCCATTGACCGGCATTCACAACCGACGAGCCGCTGATGAGCGATTGCAAACTGAATTTATGCGGATGAAACGGGGTGAGGTCAGTTATGCGCTGCTGTTGATAGATGTAGACAACTTCAAGAAAATTAACGATACCTTTGGTCATCAAATTGGCGATGATGTGCTGAAATTTGTGGCAGAAAGGCTGCAAAATAACATGCGGGCAACAGACTTTGTCGCTCGGTACGGCGGCGAAGAATTTATCGTGATCTTGCC
>JAHJNE010000393.1 GCA_018820995.1 Gammaproteobacteria bacterium
TGGTTATTGTGACTGACCAGCTTCGGATCACCTAAGGTCGTGAAACCCGTCGCATGTGAATAGACACTGCTTTGTGTGGTCAGATTATATTCGTTCAGGCTGTTATTGCAGGTAAATAATACGCGATCTGGCCCTGCGCTGGACAGGCCGGTCACCGCACTATTGCAAACGGTGGCATTGGCAATCACATTGCCGTTGGCTGCCAGTCGAAAGATCTTACCTTGTTGATCCGTGACTGCGAGTTCAGTGGCACCTTCGATGACGACTGAGGTCAATTGTTGGTAACGACCAGCATTCGTCAGTTGTTTAACCGAATTATTACTGAAGTTATATTGATGGAGGTTACCGTCCAGTAAACCATAAACAAACCAATTCCCATTCAGTTCAATGGGTGTCAAATCAGTTAATCCTTGCCAATAGAAACCCAAGCTTGGAGACTGTTGTATCACCTGACCGGTGCGACCATTTAATACTCTGAAAAATACCCCTACTGAGCCGGTGTGCACAGCGTTATTTCCGACAATAATTTCGCGAAAACCATCCTGATTTAGATCGGCTGTCGTGAGGCTACTGACGGCGTCACCGTCGCCCAATAATATCTTGAATCGTTCGGAGCCGTCAGCCGCATCCAGCACCCGCACCATGCCGGTATAAATCTGCGAGGCGCCGATAACTAGTTCTATCGTGCCGTCGTTATCCAGATCGGTAGCAACCAGATTCATCGTTCGGCCCCAATTATCGGCAGCAGCATAACCATGCCATAATCTTGATTTGCTTTTAATATCAAAAACTTGAAGGATTCCACCGTTATAGCCGCTGTTGCTTTGCGCACTGGCAGAGACCAGGTCTAAGTCGCCATCCTGATCCACATCAATCAGCGAAACTGCACTAATTGGAAACTGAATATCTTCGCTTTGCCAGATTTTGTCCTTGCTGGCGATGTCGTGAATAAATAAATAGTCAGCACCTGAACTGCTGTAGCCTGCGCCCCAGCCAATATCTTGCTTGCCATCGTTGTTGAGATCGGCAATCACAATATTCGTGACGCCATGCTCCGGGTTGCTGATATCCCAAAAATCTTCACCGGTTTGCAGGTTAAATGCATGCAAGCCACCCCATTGGCCATCACCATACACGCCATCCAGTTGACCATCCTGATCGACGTCCGCCATGATGACAACCGCGGTATCAAGCGCAGTTTTTTTGCTCCATAACACTTCTTCTTTTAGTGGGGAGTACAACTTAATCTGATACCAATGTTCTGCCGCGAGAATTTCATCGAGGCCATCACCATTGATGTCCACTGCACCAGTAAAAGCATGATTTTGTTCAAATAATGTTTTTACCAAGGTGAGTTTGTTGTTTTTAGAGTCGTAAATTTGGCCATTAGTTAGTAAAACTTGAGCACTGTTTTTCTCGGTAAAAGATCCTAACGCCGCAATGTCTGCGTCGATCCCAGATTGGCTACTGACAATTTTTAGAGTGATAGGGTCGATGACATTTAGTAGCCCTGATTGCGTACGGACAAGCAATGAGGCGGACTTTAGGTCTGAACTAGCTTGAATGCGATAACTACTTACACCTGCCAAATCTAAAGAAGTTTTCACCTGGCGCGTGATTAGATCCAGTTTATGCAATTTTCCATCATGGCTAAAAAATGCAAAATGACCATCAGTGCTCAGATCGCGAAAATACGCCAGCTTGCCGATCCCTGCTGAAAATTGTAATTGGCTTTGCAGGCCGAATTTTCCATCAATTGTCTGGGCAAATACGATGGAAGTCGGATTCCCTAGTACAAGTTCAGTCACACCGTCATTGTTGTAGTCACCGCTGAGCATGCCATTAATGCCAATACCTGCCCCTAAGCCAAACACTTCTAGCACTGAGGTCAATGTGGTGTCACTTTGAGTGCTGGAGTTAAGGAATGTGGAGTCCAGTGCTGAGCCTGGTTTGATGTTTTGAGAAGTCTCAGCATCCTGAACTAAGGTGGAGATTTTCTTAGAGGTAGTATTACTTGGCTGGTTGGATTTTTGCAGCTGAATATCTTGTAATTGATAGTTAATCCGCTCTCCGTGCAGGCGCACAGGCGCATTATAGTCGTTGACCAGAGTTTGATCTGATCCGGTGATCGCCACTGCCTGATGCGTCACTGTCGCGAGCAAAACCAGCAATACAGGAAAACCCTTCCTCATTTAATTTACTCCATGTGTTAAAAAAATTATCAATGACTCACAAAGTCGGCGATGCTACCACAAATTTAACAATGCAAGGTACTGTCTGCGATCAATGGATATTTGGCCGCGCTTGAGCAAAAGGCTTTAGATTCAAAAAGATTGTTTCATGACTGTGTGAGGTGCTGGCTTGTATTGAGTGAAGCCGTCTATTCTCGGGGGCGACAGGCGAGGTTCAAAACTATAAAAAGGGTCATAAGTGAAAAAAGATCAGGGGACGGCGAAGCCCCCTGATTATGGCTGTCGGCTAAAACTCTAGCCGTATCTTTAGCAGTACATATCAATGCCGAAAGCCTGACTTTAAATTTTGGTCAACCAACCATGTTTATCTTCAGCTTTGCCCCATTGAATATCATTCAGTGCCTGGCGCAGACGGGCCGTCGTCGTGCCTGGTTCGCCAGTGCCAACTTTAATTTCCTGGCCTTGATAAATTAAGGTGCCAACTGGAGCTAATACTGCGGCAGTACCCGAAAGCGCAGCTTCAGTGCCAGGTTTTGCAGCACGTTCCAGCAATTCGCTGACCGAAAGTTCACGTTCAGAAACGGTCATGCCCAAATCGCGCGCCAGCGTTAAAATAGTGTCGCGGGTCACGCCATGAAGGAAAGATGCATCCAGCGCTTTGGTGATAATTTCGTTGCCGTCAATCAACAGGAAGTTGGCGGCGCCGGTTTCCTGCACATCGCCATTCGGGCAGAACAGTACCTGATCGGCCTGATATTTGGCTTTGGCTTGCATCGTGGGTTGTAACGCGCTGGCATAGTTGCCACCACTTTTAATCATGCCCATATGCGGCGCGCAGCGAGCATTGTCTTCCAGCAATAAGCGCAGCGCACGGCTACCACCGGCAAAATAATCACCGACTGGCGATAACAGTACATAGAGTAACGATGTCAGAGTTGGCGTAGCGGCTTTGCCGATCGCCGGCTCAGTGCCGATATGCGTTGGGCGGATATACATTGAACCCGGTGGGGTTGGCACGTCTGCAGCATAATGGCGGACAATGTCGATAATCATTTGGCTTAATAATGCCGGATCAAATTTTGGTAAAGATAACAATTCTGTGCTTTGCAGCATGCGAGCGATGTTTTTATCCATCCGGAAAATAGCGACGGTGCCGTCTTCGTGGCGAAATGCTTTTAATCCTTCAAAACAGGTGCTGGCATAATGCAGCACATGGGCACCCGGGTGCAGACTGATGCTATCGGCCGGGACTATTGCGCTTTGATCCCAAGCACTACCATCAAAACGAGCCATTGCCATTTCAGGCATAAATACACTACCAAACGCTGCCATTTGTTATTCCTGCTGATTGCTGTGCCAGCGCTGCTGGCTGGTTCAA
>JAHJNE010000394.1 GCA_018820995.1 Gammaproteobacteria bacterium
ATTTCGGCCCGAAGGTTTTAATGTGATTGTTGATCCTGTAGCGGCCGATTATATCGCCAAAGATTTACAGCTGTTGGCATTGGATGGCCGTATTGTGGTGTTGGCGATGATGGGTGGGCGGACCGTCCCTGCTTTGGATCTCGCGCTGATGTTTAAAAAACGCGGCCAGTTAATTTGCTCTACTTTGCGTAATCGTACCGATAGTTATAAAGCGCAGTTATGCCGTGAGTTTAATATGCAGTTTGGCGAAGCGTTGCAACAAGGGAACATCAAGCCGGTGCTGGCACAGGTGTTCGATTGGCACGACGCCGCAGCTGCTCATCAATTGCTTGCCAGTAATGCCGTGACCGGAAAGTTGGTGTTGCAGGTCGCTGTAGAAAAATAGCTGCGTTTATCAGGCACTCATTAGGCACTGGCTGGTAAAGGTAATTGATCCTGCTCGGTGAATAGACTCCGTGCGAAATGATAAATGTGACTTTGATTGGCCGCTTTAAAACTCACGCCATGCTGGCTGACTTCGCATAACCAGGCGGATAGGTCGGCAGGCTGGTTGCTGGCCAAAGCTTTGGCGCTAAACAAGGCCACGCAAAGTTGGCCATTTGGATCTCGCGCCGAAGGGTATTCAAAAGCTTCGACACCGGCATTTCGCATGTCTTTGCCAAGTTGTTGGGTGTGCTGATAGTGGCATCGATCCGTGATGTTCGATATCACGCTGTCAAATGGCGGATGTTGCAGACTGATTCCAAGCGTAGTTTGATAAGGCACTGAAAACATGGTGTGAGCGGTCTGAATTTGTGGCTTAGGCGGTTGACCTGTCATCGAGTCCCAAAACACCAGGCGATAATAAGCGGCTTCAGCAAGCGTGACATCTACCGAGCTTCCACCATAAAAAATGCCCGGCTCGTGCACCTGGCCAAAGCGCGATCCCCATTTGAGCGGTGGGTAACGAAAAGGTGTTTTTAATAAATAATGCAGATTTTGACAGTGTGTCGGATACGAAGGTTTGGTGTCGTCGAGTAAACTTTCCAGCAGCGCCTGTTCTTCTAAGGTATCGACATAACCTAAGGTGGCGATTTGTTCCTGGCTTTCCACCAGTCGTAACAATACGCCTTGGATCGGTTTGATATTTTGTTCACCCTGGCATTGTTGCCAAAGGCTCATACCTTGCCCCGGATCGCGTCCAAAAATTGCACGACAGTCATTAAACCCTGAATAGATTGAATTTGTTTGGCCGGAACATCACCGGTAATTTGATTGGGGTTTTGCATAAAATGCCGGATCCAGCTTTCATCACCGCCGGTCACTGCAAATAACGCTCTTGCCAGCCGAACCAGCAGCAGTGCCAATTCGCCTTGTTTAGATGTGGGATCCAAGGATAATTGCTGTTTTAAACGACTGATGGCGGTGCGGTGCACACCGAGGACCAATGCGAGTTCAGTCTGAGATAATCCCAGTTGTTGACTGGCATTAAGCACCGCTTTGGCGAGCACTAAGTCTGCGGTAGGTTTGGCGATTGCAATGGCTGACATAACCGAACTCCTGATGCATTTGCACAAATTATGCAGCATTTGTGCGCAGTGCACAAGTTTAGACGCTTGATGTGTCTTGTTTTACTTTCGTCGCCGCTACCGGCGTTTCATCATTGCTTGAAAGTTCTGCTTCATCCGCAGCAACAGCTTCAGTGTCCTGGGGTTCGCTATCGAATTGCATCTCTTGTTGTAGACCTTGCCCGGGTTCAGCTTGCACAGTGGCAGGCTCTGTCATCAATTGCTGCTGCGCTGTAGCCAAGTCGACCCTTGGATCTAAGGCTGCGGCCAATGGCGACGACACTAAATCACCTGATGCCATCACGTAATCCGTTGGTTGCTCTTTATCTTGTTGTTTTTGTTGATAGTTCACTTGTGCGAGGCGTAAAAAGAGTACAGCAGTCACCAGCGCCATAAAGGCATATAGCATGCGACTGCCGCCGAGTTGCATAAATACAGAAGCGATCAGTGGCCCGGTGCTCGCGCCAATGCCAAAGGTTAATAAAATGGTGGCTGACAACGCCACTCGCTCATCTTGTTCAATCCGCTGGTTGGCCATTGCTGTCGCTAGTGGGTACAAGGTAAAAGCCAAGATGCCAAAACAAAAGGTGAATACCAGTTGCAAGGTTCCGGACAGCGGTAATACTGCCATCGCCAGTACCAACAAACCGAGCAGCACGGTATTGGTGCGGATCAGCCGCGAGCGCCGGATCCGGTCGGACAATTTGCCCATCGGCCACTGCGCGAGTAAACCTGCAACCACGGTCACTGCCATATAGGCTGCTACTTGCTCGGTATTCATGCCCTGACTGGCGGCAAAAGCTGGCGCTAAACCATAAAAAGAACCCACGATCATTCCGGCCATCGCAATGGTGGTGAGTGATTGTGGCACCTTCTGCCAAAAAGCTTTAATTTTCAACGGTGCGGGGCGCATTGGATGCGGGTGGATCCGCCGGGTCAGCGCCAGCGGCACAATACAAAGTGAGAAACAGATGGCCACCAAAAGTAGCGGTTTAATCGTCAGTTCCGGGTTTAAACTCATCGCCCCCTGACCAAGTACTAACCCCAAATAGGACACAATCATATAACTGGCAAACACAGTGCCGCGGTTTTGACTGTCCGCTTGTTCATTTAGCCAGCTTTCCAGCACCATGTACTGACACATCATACAAATGCCGACCATTAACCGCAGCACCAGCCAGACGTTTAAATCATCAATCAAGGCATGACCAAGCGCTGATGCGGTGACAATACCTGCGGTCGCCACAAAAGCGCGGATATGACCTACTCGCGCAATCAATCGGTGGCCTATTTTGGATCCGGCGACCAAGCCTAAGTAATAAGCCGACATCATGGCGCCGATCCAGATTTTCGACACATCAATAGCAGCCAGGCGTAAACCCAGGTAAGTCGTTAATAAACCAGCGGCCAAAACCATCAACAGTGTGGCCAGATACAATGACGAGAATGAACGAATGGTGGCAGACATGCGCTGTCCTTTAGCCTGTCGGGTATTTTTGAGCTTAGCCTTGGATGAGATTATCAGCCAAATCAGCTAGCTGCATTATCCTTAGCGGTAAAACCAAAAGCGACGCTCAATTTAGAAGACGTCGCTTCGGCCTATCATTTTAATGCTTATTTCACTTGCATCCCTGGGGTTGCACCATCATCCGGGGTCAACAGGAATATATCTGCACCACCCGGACCTGCCGCCATCACCATGCCTTCGGACATGCCAAAACGCATTTTGCGCGGCGCAAGGTTAGCAACCATCACCGTTAACCGACCAACTAAATCGGCTGGTTCATAAGCAGATTTGATGCCGGCAAACACCTGACGGGTTTCGAAACCCAAATCCAGTTGCAGTTTGACCAGTTTGTCAGCGCCTTCTACATGCTCGGCGTTGACGATACGCGCTACGCGTAAATCCAGTTTGGCAAAATCATCAAAATTGATGGTTGGCGCTAAAGGTTCAAAGCCGGTCGTGTCATCGACCGAAACGGACGCGTTACTTTCGGCTTTTGTGACAGCTTTGGTTTCCGTTTTAGCAGCCTTAGCGACCGGTTCCGGGTTCGGTTGCAAATTTTCTTTTGACGCGTCGACCATTGCCTGTACTTTGACCGGATCAACCCGTTGCATCAGCGGTTTAAAGCCGTTAATAGCGTGACTTGTCAACGCAGTTTGATAGTTATCCCAACGTAATTCGATATTTAAAAAGGCTTCAACTTCAGTCGCCATCGCCGGTAATACCGGTTTTAAATAATGCATCAACACCCGGAACAAGTTGATACCCATCGAACAAACCTGATGCGTTTCAATTTGTTTGGTCTCGTCTTTGGCCAGCACCCATGGCGCTTTGGCGTCGATATATTGGTTGGCTTTATCAGCCAGCGCCATAATATCGCGGATCGCACGGGCAAACTCACGTTGTTCAAAAGAGGCCGCAATGCTTTCACCTTGTGCCACAAATTCAGCTAGTAACTCTGGCTCTGCGACATCGGCCGACAGAGTGCTATCGAACTTTTTGCTGATGAAACTGGCACAGCGGCTGGCGATATTCACCACTTTACCGACTAAATCGGCGTTCACTTTTTGTGAGAAGTCTTCCAGATTTAAATCCAGGTCAACAATGCCGGATGTTAGTTTTGACGCGAAATAATAACGCAGATATTCCGGATTTAAATTGTCGAGATAGGTGCGAGCTTTAATAAAGGTGCCGCGCGATTTAGACATTTTTGCGCCGTTCACGGTAACAAAACCGTGTGCAAATACGCTGGTTGGTTTGCGATAACCGGCACCATCCAGCATGGCTGGCCAGAACAGACTGTGGAAATAAATAATGTCTTTGCCAATGAAGTGATACACCTCGGCGTCTGAATCAAGTTTCCAGAACTCGTCAAAGTTGATGCCGTTTTTATCGCACAAATTCTTAAAGCTGGCTAAATAACCAATGGGTGCGTCAAGCCAAACGTAGAAAAACTTGCCTGGTGCGCCCGGAATTTCAAAGCCAAAATATGGTGCGTCGCGACTGATATCCCACTGTTGTAGGCCTTCTTTAAACCACTCTTGTAGTTTATTGGCCATTTCACTTTGTAACGAACCACCCCGGGTCCAGTCTTGCAGCATTTTCTCAAAGGCAGGTAAATCAAAGAAGTAATGTTCGGAATCTTTTAAAACTGGGGTCGCGCCAGAAACCACAGAGCGTGGGTTTTTCAGTTCGGTTGGACTGTAAGTCGCGCCACAAACATCGCAGCTGTCGCCATTTTGATCAACAGCGCCACATTTTGGGCAATCGCCTTTGACAAAACGATCCGGTAAAAACATTTGTTTTTCTGGATCAAACAGTTGGCTGATGGTTTTACGCTTGATATATCCGCCGGCATCGAGCTTTTGATAAATCTCGCTGGCAAAAGCACGGTTTTCGTC
>JAHJNE010000395.1 GCA_018820995.1 Gammaproteobacteria bacterium
ACACCAAACTGAAGTTGGTTGCGGGAGCCGGATTTGAACCGACGACCTTCGGGTTATGAGCCCGACGAGCTACCAGGCTGCTCCATCCCGCGTCCGAAAATTACACTTGAGCAGAGAGTGTAACTTGTTACTTTGCAATGATTTTTACCTGTGACTTACTTTAGAAGTGAATCACAATTTGGTTGCGGGAGCCGGATTTGAACCGACGACCTTCGGGTTATGAGCCCGACGAGCTACCAGGCTGCTCCATCCCGCGTCCGTCATTGCGGGGCGCATCTTATGGCTTTTAATCGTGGGATGCAAGCAACAATTCAGATCATTTTGGGTTTTATGAACTGACTGCTGCTTTAATCGACGACCAGTGCAATTAACAGCAGGTTTTGCCAATTGAAGTCGTTTATTCACTGTCTGTAGCTTAAATTCGCGCGGCGGTAACACTAAAGCTTCTGCTATAATGCCGGCCAATTTGTAAAAAGGGTGCGACTATGCAGGAATTCTGGGCCTTAACCTCGAAAGGGGTTGAAGAAGTGTTAGCCATTGAGATTAAGCAACATGGCGGCGAAGTAGTGAAGTTAGGTTTAGGTGTGGTGCGTTTTAACGCCACTCTCGACACTGCTTATCGGTTATGTTTGTGGTCGCGGCTGGCTACCCGGATTATGCGTCAAATTCACGCCGTTGCAGTAGATGCGGCCACAGACGTTTATGATGCTGCCAATGAAATCAATTGGCTTGAGCATATGCAGCTTAGTCAGAGCCTGGCAGTTGAATGTGTCGGCAAGCACCCAACCATTGACAATACCCAGTTTGGCGCCATGCGCATCAAAGATGCCATTGTCGATCAATTCCGCGATAAGACCGGCGAGCGGCCGAATGTCGACCGTTTAGATCCGGACGTCCGTTTCCAATTACGGATGGAACGCAGCCATTTTTACTTTGTACAGGATTTCTCTGGTCCTTCCCTTCATCAACGGGGTTACCGTAAAGAACAAGGCGAAGCGCCATTAAAAGAACATTTGGCGGCCGCACTATTAATTCGTTCAGGCTGGCAGTTTACTCAAAGTTTATTTGACCCGTTTTGCGGTAGCGGCACCTTGCTGATAGAAGCTGTATTGATGGCACGCAATATTGCACCTGGTTTAAAACGTCCTCAGTTTGCATTTGAGAAAATGGCGGATTTTGATAATTCGTTATTTCAACAAATGCGGGCAGAAGCATTGGGTGCACGTCAATCATTGGCGCCGGGCGTACGTTTTATTGGCTCAGATTTAGATGCCCGCTCGCTGGATAAAGCCCGTCAAAATGCCAACCGCGCAGGGCTAAGTGACGTGATTGAATTTCGTCAGGGTGATGCGACACAGCTTGAAACGATTGAAGGTGTATCCAATGGCGTCATTGTTACCAACCCGCCTTATGGCGAACGGTTAGGTGATTTGCCCGCGCTGATCCCGTTGTATGCCGAATTTTCCCTGCGCTTAAAACAACACTTCCAAGGCTGGCGTTTAGCCGTCATTACTTCGAATGCAGATTTGTTGCGGGCACTAAAGTTATCCAAGCTTAAAAACTACAAGTTTGCTAACGGACCGCTTGATTGTGAATTCAGTATTTTTGATTTAACCGAACAGCAAGTTCAGGTCAGTGCGACTTCTGCACCGGCGTTGTTTTTTGCAGAAAGTGATTCATTTGCCAACCGGTTGAAGAAAAACGTTAAGCAATTAGAAAAATGGGCCAAACGTGAACAACTGACTTGTTACCGTTTATACGATGCCGATATTCCTGAATATAACGTTGCCGTTGATTGGTATGACGGTGAAGTAGTGGTGCATGAATATGCTGCACCCTCTAACGTCGATGAGGGCACAGCGCAAAAACGCTTGTTTGATATTGTGAATTTGGTGCCCAAAGTGTTGGGTATTCACACCGACAAAATGATCCTGAAAGTCCGTGAAAAGCAAAAAGGTAAAGATCAGTATCAAGCCTTAGCGAAAGCGGCACAGTACAAAGAAGTTACTGAATATGGCGCTAAATTTTTAGTCAATCTGCGTGATTACCTTGATACTGGTTTGTTCCTTGACCACCGCATCACCAGACGCTTCATTCAGCAGCAAAGTAAAGGCAAAGCAGTGTTAAACCTGTTTGCCTATACCGGTACTGCTTCAGTGCATGCGGCTATTGGCGGTGCGCGCTCAGTAACGACCGTCGATATGTCGAATACTTATCTGGATTGGGCTCGTCGCAACTTTGATTTAAATGGCCTTGCTGGTAAGCAATATCAATTTATCCAAGAAAACGTACTCGACTGGCTCCATGGCTGCAAAAACCAGTTTGATTTGATTTTTGTCGATCCACCAACGTTTTCTAATTCAAAACGCATGGAAGATACCTGGGATGTACAACGGGATCACGTTAAGCTGTTGAATATGCTGACAAAGCTTGTAAGTGTTGGTGGCAAAGTGATTTTCTCCAATAACAAACGTCGTTTTAAATTGGATTACGAAACCTTGCAGCAAGCCGGTTGGCAGATTAAAGATATTTCCGCTGCCAGTTTGCCGGAAGATTTTAAACGCAATCCAAATATTCACGTTTGTTTTGAGTTAACACGGGTTTAAACCGGATGACAACGCCAGCACTGGTTTTATACAGCACTTGGGGCTGTCATTTGTGTGAAGAAGCGCAAAGTTTACTGACGCAGCAGCAATGTTCTTTTACTGTGCTGGACATCGTAGATGATCCGGCCGCTTTTGCACAATTTCGCACCAGTATTCCGGTATTGGGAGCAGGTTCTTATTATTTATACTGGCCATTTGATGCAGAGGCGCTTCGCGCCTTTCTCATTGAGCACAGTTTGCAAGGAAAGTAAGGCGTGGAATTATTACGTTTTCAACAGGCTAGTTTAGCCTTTGGCACCAATCCGGTGTTAGATAAAGTCGATTTCAGTTTATTTACCGGAGAACGTGTTTGTTTGGTTGGGCGCAACGGCGCCGGCAAATCAACCATGTTAAAATTGCTGACCGGTCAGCAAAATTTAGATGACGGGCAAATTGTCACGCAAAACAATGTGTTATTAAGTCGGTTAGAGCAAGATCCACCTGCACGGGTGGACGTGAAAATTGCTGATTTTATCCGTGAAGGCGCTGGTGATTTAGCTGAAAAATTGCAGCATTTTTACGAGCTTTCTGACCATCTGCATGATGCAACTGATGCGCAGATGAATGAATTTGGTGATTTACAAACCGAGCTTGATGCCCGCGACGGCTGGCAATTAGAAGCGCGGATTTTGCAGTTGTGCGAACAGTTTGAAATGAACCCGGAAGCGACGCTGGCTTCATTATCAGGCGGCTGGTTGCGTAAAGCTGCTTTGGCTCGCGCGTTGGTCGGAAAACCGAACATTCTGTTATTGGATGAACCAACTAACCACTTAGACGTGGCCGCGATTCAATGGCTGGAACAGTTCTTAATCAGTTTTACCGGCGCCATTATTTTTGTCTCGCATGACCGGGCATTTATCCGCGCAGTCGCGACCCGCATCATCGATTTAGACCGTGGCATTTTAACTTCACATCCGGGCAACTATGCGGAATATTTAGAACGTAAACAAAAGGCGCTGGAAGTTGAACAACAGCACAATCATTTGTTTGA
>JAHJNE010000396.1 GCA_018820995.1 Gammaproteobacteria bacterium
CAGCCAACGGCTAAATCAGCATCCGACAACGTCATAAAATTCTGTAATAAGTTCCGGCCCACGGCGCTCGAGCGCTCAGGGTGGAACTGCATGCCGAGGTAATTCCCCTTGCCGATGATGGCGGCGAACTGACTGCCGTAGTCGCAACTGGCCAGCATATGCGCCGATGGTGCCACCGCAAAACTGTGCACAAAGTAGACATAGTCTGGCGCGGCTAAACCGTGCAATATAGGGTGATCAACGGTTTTATCTAAAGTATTCCAGCCCATATGCGGCAGCCTTAAGCCTTTCGCTTCGAGCGGCAATACTTGCCCCGGGATCAAGCCCAGACAAGCAACATCACCTTCGGCGCTGTAATCGGTCATCAGCTGCATACCCAAACAAATGCCTAAGGTCGGTTGGGTTAAATTTTGCAGTACTTGAGCTAAATTTTTCGCCGAAATATTAGCCATGGCCTGCGATGCAGTGCCAACACCCGGAATAATCACCCGATCGGCACTTTGGATAACCGCAGCATCGCTGCTGATGGTGACCAAGCCACCTAAGCGTTCAATGGCGCAGTACACCGAGGTAATGTTGGCGCAACCGGTGTCGACGATCACCAATGATCGCTGGCTACTAGTGAAAACATCGCTCATTTACAACACGCCTTTGCTGCTTGGCAGTTCATCGCCGGTTTTTAAAATGGCCTGACCTAAAGCACGGCCAAAGGCTTTAAATAATCCTTCCACCATGTGGTGCTTGTTGCCTGGCGACACGGACAAATGCACAGTCATCAGCATGGCATCGCTTAAGCTTCTAAAAAAATGCGGCACCATTTCCAGATTCAGCTCGCCGACTAAACCGGTGCCTAAATCGGCATCAAATTTCAGCAGCGGGCGGCCAGACAAATCTAAAGTACATTCCGAGCGGCATTCATCCATCGGCAGGACAAAACCAAAACGGTTGATACCACGTTTATTGCCAATGGCTTGTTTTAGGGCTTGCCCCAGCGCCAGTGCGGTGTCTTCGACACTGTGGTGATCATCAATATGCAGATCGCCTTTGACCGACACTTGCAACGAGAAACCACCGTGGGTGGCAATTTGATCCAGCATATGGTCAAAAAAGCCGACACCGGTACTGATGCTATTGCCGCCTTTGCGGTCTAAATCGACGCTGACCCGAATATCGGTTTCGCGGGTGGTTCGCACCACCGTCGCGGTGCGGCCTTTGCTTAACAGCTGTTTGGTAATTTCTGCCCAGCCTAAGCTGTCGCGATCATAACGAAAGCTCGGCAAGCCCATATTTTCTGCCAGTTGCACGTCGGTTAAACGGTCACCAATCACAAAAGAGTTGGTAAAGTCGATACGGCCCTGTTGCAGATAGTCTTTTACCAAACCTAATTTCGGTTTACGGCAACTGCAGTTGTCGCGCTCAAAGTGCGGGCAAATTAAGGTGTCAGCAAAACGAATACCTTGTGAATTAAGTAGTTGCATCATTTTTGCGTGTGGCGCATCAAAGGTATCGCGGGGGAAGCTATCCGTGCCCAAACCGTCCTGATTCGTCACCATCACCAACTGATACCCTGCATCTTGCAGTTTTAACAACGCAGGGACCAAACCGGGCTCGTAGGCCAGTTTTTCCAGCGAGTCGAGCTGCTTATCAATGGCTGGCTCTTCGACCATGGTGCCGTCGCGGTCAATAAATAAAATAGGCTGGCCAGACATTAGTTTGCTCCTGCAAGAGTAGGTTGATTCAAAGAGATAGTTTCAAAATAACGGCCAAGTGCCGCTGTGACTTGCGCCATTTCGTCCGGATTGCCAATCGACACCCGCACCACTTGCGATAAGCCCAACTGACTGGATTGATTGCGGATGAGAATACCTTCCGCAGCAATCGCCGCCACACAAGCTGCGGCGTCGGCAACTTGTAACAACACATAGTTGGCGTTGGATGGATAAACTTGCTTCACTGCCGGTTGTGCTTTGGCAAAAGCAATAAACTCATCCCGCAGTTGATTAATGATCACCACACTTTGCAACATTCTGGCTTGCCCTTCGGCTGATAATGCCTGAGTGGCAATCTCTGCCACCGGAGCAGCCAGCGGGTAGGGCGCAATCATTTGTTTGAGTGCATTGATAATCTCTGGCGCTGCCAAGGTAAAACCACAGCGCAAACCAGCCAGCGCAAAAGCTTTAGATAAAGTACGTAGCACCACTAAATTCGGGGAGTCGGCCAATAAATTGAGCACTGTCGCTTGCGGCGCAAATTCGATATAGGCTTCATCAACCACCACTAAGGCTTTATCCCGATAAAAATCCAGCACTTGCAGGATTTGTTGCCGTGGAATGAGATCGCCGGTAGGGTTGTTTGGGCTGCAGATAAACACCAGTTTTGGCATTGGCGCAGCGAATATTGCGGGCAAGTCCAGCGTGAAATCAGGCATCAATGGCACAATAGTGCGACTGACCTGATTGCTTTCAGCGCTGATAGCATACATGCCATAAGTCGGCGGACAAATCAGAATACTGTCGCCGGCTTGGCCGGTAGTTTTCGGCTCACAAAAGCTGCGGACCAATAACTCAATCCCTTCATCGGCACCACGACTGACCAGTAATTGCGATTTATCCACGCCAGCATACCCAGCATAAGCGGCAATCAAAGCCGGTGGTTGGCAATCCGGATAACGGTTGTAGCTGCCGCTCAGTTGATATTCAGGTGCTAAAGCATTTTCATTGGCATTGAGCCAGACTGAACCGCCGCTCATGCTGCGCCGTGCCGAAGCATAGGGTGTCAGGGCTTTAACTGAA
>JAHJNE010000035.1 GCA_018820995.1 Gammaproteobacteria bacterium
GCACTCGCGTTTTCCAGTACCGTCCTCGCGGCAAAAGTGCTGGAAGGGAAGCGCGAGATCCGGGCATTTCACGGCCGGGTTGCCGTGGGTATTTTGATTATGCAGGATTTATTTGCGATGGGCTTAATGAGCTTTTCGCAAGGAGTGACTCCGTCGCCTTGGGCGTTGCTGGTGTTTGCGCTGCCATTGTTAAGGCCGTTGTTGTTTAAATTGTTGGATTATACCGGTCACGACGATTTACAGATTTTGTTTGGTGTCCTGCTGGCGGTGGTGTTGGGCGGTGGTGGTTTTCACTTGGTTGGATTAAGTTCAGAACTGGGGGCTTTGGTGTTTGGCGCCTTATTGTCGAGCCATTCCAGAGCCGGTGAACTGTCTAAAACCTTGTGGAGTTTAAAAGAGTTTTTCTTAGTTGGGTTTTTCTTGAATATTGGTCTTGGCGGGTTGCCGGATCAGCAAGCCTGGTGGTTTGCCGCTTTGATGACATTGTTATTACCGCTCAAAGGTGCCTTATTCTTTGGCTTGCTCATTCTATTTAAATTGCGGGCGCGCAGTGCTTTTTTATCCGGATTGACGCTGACCAACTATAGCGAGTTTGCGCTGATTGTCGCTAGTGTCGCCATGCCGCAATTCTTAATTCCTTTGGCATTAACTGTCGCATTATCTTTTGTGGTGTCGGCGCCACTGAACCGCTATGCCCACCCCTTGTATGAACGGTTGGCCGCTCGACTGATCCCGTTTGAAAGAAACATTCATCATCCGGATGAACAACCGGTTTCACTGGGGGATGCTGAAGTGCTGATTATGGGTATGGGGCGGACTGGCTCTGCTGCGTATGAATATTTACAGCATAAAACTCATCTGGCGGCGCTGGATTCGGATCCGGCACGGGTCGCCAAACATCAGGAAAAAGGCAACAATGTATTTTTTGCTGATGCGGAAGATCAGGTGTTTTGGCAAGGCTTGCAGCTTGGCAATATTAAAGCGGTGTTGTTGTGTATGAGCGATCTGGAAGCCAAGCTGATCGCAGCAAGAAAGCTCAGAGATTCAGGTTTTCAGGGGCTTATTGTGTCGCACAGTATGCATTCCGATGAAGCCAGCGCCATTATTGCCGCAGGTGCTGACCATACCTATTTGACAATGTCGGAAGCGGGCCTGGGCCTGGCAGAGCGGGTGCGCCAACATATTGCTTTATAGAGACTGTTGTGACGACTAGCTTTGATCAGATTGTCCGGAACATTCCCCGTTGCGGTTTATGTGACGTCAGTGGCTAAACCGATAACCAACACCGGCTTCGGTTTTGATAAATTGCGGAGTTGCCGGATTATCTTCAATTTTCTGGCGCAGCGTCGCCATATGAACCCGCACATATTCAGGCCGCCCCTGATACATTTCTCCCCAGACCTGGCGCAGGATCTGGTTGTGGGTGAGGACGCTGCCAGCATGTTTTAGCAACAACAACAAAATGTCATATTCAGTTTTAGTCAGATGCAGCGGGGTGCCGTTTTTCAGGATTAGACGCTGGATTGGATCAATTTCCACATCGCCAAACTGCAATGTTTGCACCGAACCCTGATGTTGGCGCAAGGCTGCCCGGATACGAGCCAGTAGTTCTCCCGCACTAAAAGGCTTGGTGATATAGTCATTGGCACCGCTATCAAGCGCCTGTATTTTATCCTGCTCTTTACCACGCGCTGAAATCACAATCACCGGTACCGCAGTCCACTGCCGTAATTGTTGCAGCACTAATTGACCATCGAGATCGGCCAGCCCTAAATCCAGCAGTACCAAATCAACATTTTGATTGCACAGCAACTGCAAACATTGCTGGCCACTTGAAGTGGTTTGCACCGTGAAATTCTGACTTTGCAACAATGTCTGCAAAAAGCTTTGCACAGCCAAATCGTCTTCAACAATCAATGCCTGTAAATTCATGCCTGCCACTCCAGTTCTGCGCTGACTTCGCCTGGGCAGCCATCGTCATTGGTCACTGATTGCGGCAGTAACAGGCGAAATTGCCCACGATGCAATGCTGCCACAGTTTGGCAAATTAGAGTGCCGAGGCCATGACTACGATCGGGAACTGCAGGGGATGGTTGGCTGGCTAAACGATGTTGTAGCACCAGTCGGAAGTTGTGGTGTTGACTGCTGGTGCTTTGTTGCTGGCTGAGCTGCAAAAAAAATGGAGCCTGACCATATCTGATGGCGTTTTCCAGCATATTCGCCAGTGCAATTTCCAATAGATCAGGATTGCCGGTGAGGGGCAGTGGTGCGCTCAGCTTAAAATCACGTCTGACAATCGCCGTTAAATCTGCTCTGCGGGCTAATGCGCCAGCGATCAGCTCGTCAGAGCTGAACGTGGCAAACTGCAGACTGTCGCCGCTCAATTGCGCTTTGCTCAGTTCCAGCACTTTTTCAAAATGCAAATCCAGCAACTTGCTTTGTTGGTAGATATTTGTGGCCTGTTGTTGGCGTTGTTCCAGAGTTAGCGTCAGATCCGGGTCAGCCAACATGCTCGAAGCGCCCATAATGGTCGCCAGGGGAGTGCGTAAATCGTGTGATAACGAACGCAGCAACATCGCACGGTGTCGCTCCAGTTCAACCTGTAACTGTTGTTGCTGCGCCTGTTGTTTTAGTTGTAGTGCGCTGGCATTTTGACTGAGCAGTGACTGCGCCGCATTAATCAACGGCTGATGCGGGCGATAGACCGTTTCACTGACAATGATCCATCCGGCTATCTGCGGTTTGCCAAGTGGTAAAAGGATAGTGCCGCTACTCGTTTGTGGTTGTTTCGGACTTGCCTGCAACTGAACTTTCGCTTTTAAACGACGGGTTAATAATCTGCTGGCGTACTGGCATTGTGCGGTCCAGTCGCTGTAAGCATTGACACCTTTGGCTAGCATATACATGGCACGCATTTGCGACATCGCCAGTCTGGTTTTGCGCAGCCGGTGTTGATGTTGGTCCGAGAGGTAACTGATGAAAATCCCAAGGCTTAACATCACGACAAAACTAATCAGATTACTGGGATCTGCCACATGCAATGTGTAATAGGGCGCCACAAAACACCAGTTCAGCAACAGCACACTCACCACTGTGGTCGCGATAGCCCAGCCTTTGCCAAACCGCTGTGCCATCCAGGCGATCCACAACAACTGCAACATCGCTACATCAGTTGGACTGATCCAATCCCGCAGCGGCAGTAACAGCGATGTAATTAACAACGGACACAAGCTGGTACCAGCCAGTGCCAGTGATCTACCTATTTTTCCAGAAGTAGCAAGGGTCATATTAATAACGCCAGTACGAAGGCGTGAACAGAATTAACAACGTCAGAATTTCCAGGCGTCCCATCAGCATTCCTAAACTCAGCCACCATTTTGCACCATCCGGTAAAGTCGAAAAGTTGCCGGCGGGACCAATCACACTGCCTAGTCCCGGGCCAACATTGGCAACCGCGGTGGCTGCCCCGGTCACGGCAGTGACCAAGTCAAGGTCATAGAAGGATAACGCCATCGCTAACAAGGCGATAGTGGCAAAATAGACAAAGCAAAAAGCCAGTACAGTGCCGAGGAGCTGATCGTCGACCGTTTTGTTGCCATATTTTTGCACCCAAACCGCTTTCGGGTGGACCAGTAGTTTCATTTGTTTGACCAGCAGTAAAGCCGCGAGCTGAATGCGAAATATCTTCAGACCGCCAGAAGTTGACCCTGAACAAGCGCCAGCAAACGTCAGGTAGAAAAACAGCATAATCGCCAGATTGCCCCACAGGCTGTAGTCCTCAGAAGCGTAGCCACAAGTGGTGATAATGGAAACAATATTAAATAAACTGTGCGTCAAGGCATCAAACCAATCCCGATGGTTATGACGCACCTGATAAGTAGTGAGGATCAATGTTGCAACCACCACAATCGTCAAAAATGCCCGCACTTGTGGGTCTTGCCACAACGCCAACCGATTGCCTTTCACCATACTGACAAAAAGTACAAACGGCAGCGCCGCGGCCAGCATAAAAAAGCTGCTGAGCCAGTAAATCAGTGGTTGAGATTGATACTGGCCGAAGGATGCATCGTAGTTGGCAAAACCACCGGTTGCCACTGTGGTCATACCGTGGGTAATGGCGTCAAAGCCGGTCATGCCAGCCAAATAGTAGCTCAGCATCGTGCAGGCGCTAAGGCATAAATACACCAGCGCAATGGCGGTCGATAAACTGGAACTGCGTGGTAAAATTTTTTCGGAGGTGTCAGAGCTTTCTGTTTTAAATAGCCGCATTCCCCCTATTTTCAGTGCCGGTAATACTGCGATGGCCATGACGATAATACCGATGCCGCCAATCCAGTTCAGTACAGCACGCCAAAATAACAAACCTTTGGGCATCGTATCCAAGCCGGATAACACTGTGGAGCCTGTGGTGGTGACGGCCGAGACGGCTTCAAACCACGCATCGCTGAAGCTGCAATTGGGGACAATAAGCCAAATCGGGAGCGCAGCAAACAAGCACAGGCTTAACCAGCTTAACGTGGTGAGCAAGAAAAGCTGCCGGCTTTTCATCTCGCTGGCAAACCTGCCTTGGTAAATCAGTAGATAACCCAGCATGGCCGTCACGGTTGCGCTGGTTAAAAATACCCAAAAAATACTTTCGTGAAACCAAACGGCGACAACGACAGCCACTAATTTGACAGCGGCCAGCATTAATAACAAATAGCCAAGCACACGATAAATTAAATAACGGCTATGTTGATTGCGGCCAGAGCGCGAAGGAAAGGGGCTACTCATCAGAAGACTTTTTACTAAGGCTTAAAGTGTAAATTGTAAAAGGTCTACGGGTAGACCGTTATCAAGATTGTATAAAGATTTAATCGTTCGGCATGAGGCGCGTTAGAAGCTAGAGCAGCGACAAGAAGCATAAGGGGGGGAGCCAGAGTGGAGTGGGCCCTGAGTCAGATCCACAGGCAAAAAGCAGCCCCTGAAGAGGCTGCATTAAAAATTAGTTCGAAGCATGTTTCATTAAAAACTGCTTAATTTCATCTTTGGCGTGCAGGATATGGCTGGTCAGCTCATGGCAAGCACCTTTGATATCACCCTTGCGGCACAAGTCTAATAAGCGTTGATGTTCAGAGCTAGCCTTCTTGATGCCACCGGCAAATTGTAAATGCATCCGAATATAGCGGTCGGCATTTTTATTTAAGTTTCCAACAATTTCAATGCTTTGTGGGCGATTCGCTTTGTATAGGCAGCTATGAAACTCGGTATTCAGTGCCGACCAAACATCAGCGTGATCCGGGCTTTGTAAAGCTGTTTCCAATTGCTCCAGCGTTTGCGCGGCCCGGGTAAAATCATCTTCGGTCAGCAAAGGGATTGATCGGGCTAATAAATCAGCTTCCATTAAAGCGCGAAGCTCAAATAATTCATCGATTAATTCCGGGCTGATTTCGGTGGCTGTTGCGCCCTTGTGTGGTTCGAATTTAACTAAACCTTCGGCTTCCAGCTGTAACAAGGCTTCACGGATTGGAATGCGACTGACATTCAGTTGCTCCGCCAATGCTGCCTGACGGAGCGGTTCGCCAGCTTTAATCTGACCGGATAAAATCTGCGATCGAATCGCTTCGACCACGACTTGGGTACGGGTTTTAAATTCGAGTGCCATAATATTCTTGGTAGTCAGTAAATGTAACCAGTTTACTGACTACCAAAAAAAA
>JAHJNE010000397.1 GCA_018820995.1 Gammaproteobacteria bacterium
TCTTGTAATCTGTTGGCAAACTCAACCACCAGAATACCGTTGCGGGCAATTAAGCCAACCAAGGTTACCAAGCCTACTTGGGAATAAATGTTCAGCGTACTGGTGATGGCATCGGTGTAGTGTGGCATCGGTGCCCACATTTTTAGGAATGTGAACAACAAGGCACCAAACATCGCCAGTGGAACTGAACCAGCCAGAATCACAATCGGGTCGCGGAAACTATTGTACTGCGCCGCCAATACCAGAAAGATCATTGTCAGAGCGGTCAGAAACGCCGGTAAAAAGGTGTTCCCTTCGCGCTTTAATTGACGTGATTCGCCGGTGTAGTCAATCGAATAACTTGCTGGCAGCAGTTTTTTAGCTTCTTGCTCCATGTAAGTTAAGGTGGCATCTAGTGGTTGTATCGTCACACCGCTAATTTTCACCGCATTCAGTTGCTGCATCCGGTTGATACTGCGTGGCACGGTTTCATGCGTCATGCTGGCAATTTGGTCAAGCCGGATCATGCTGTTATCTGGGCCGGTGATATACAGACTTTTCAAATCATCCGGATTCAGCCGACCTGAGCGCTGCACTTGCGGGATCACTTTATAGCTCAAGCCTGACATGTTAAAGCGATTCACATAACCACCACCAAGCAAGGTGCCTAAATCCTGGGTCACGGTGCGCATATCAAGACCTAAGTCTGCAACTTTTTCGCGGTCTATATGCAAGCGGTATTCGGGTTGGTCAACTTTCATATCCAACATTGGAGGGAAAGCAAACATACCACTGGCGGTTAAAACTTCTTGCAACTTCAACGCATAATCATAAATTTCACGCGAGTCGGCAGTTGAGGCAATCACAAACTCGACCGGAAATTGGCCGCCGCCGGGCAAAGCCGCTGGCGTGATCGGGAAAATCCGCACTCCGGCAATTTCACTGAGTTTCTGTTGCACCTCTGGCAAAATTTCAGCTGTGCTGCGCGAACGTTCATCCCATGGTTTCACTACCATGCCGCCAAAACCACCACTAGGGAAGGTGATTTGGAATGTAAAATCCGTCTCTGGCACATTCATAAACACTTGATTGGCTTGTTTGCCATAAAAGGACGACTGGTCAATCGTCGCATTCGCCGACGCATCGACGATGCCGAAAATAACCCCTTGGTCTTCAGTCGGCGCGAGCTCTTTGGCCGAGAACATATAAAGTGGCACTGTCATCGCTGTAATGCCCAACCAGAAGATATACACCCCTAATCGATTTTGCAGAGTTTCATTCAGTTTACGGCTGTAAAAAACAGTGAATCTGTCAAAAATTTTCGATAACGGCGCTTTCAGTTCGGTATGCGGTTTCAGCATTCTAGATGCCATCATCGGTGACAACGTAATCGCCACTATCGCTGAAATCGACACAGCACCAGCAAGCGTGATGGCAAATTCACGGAATAAAGTCCCGGTGAGACCGCCTTGCAAACCAATCGGCACATAAACCGAGATCAAGGTGACAGTCATTGCGATAACCGGCCCGGCAAGTTCACGCGCCGCTACAATCGCCGCTTTAAATGGTTTTAACCCTTCCTGGATATGGCGTTCGATGTTTTCAACCATCACAATCGCATCATCCACCACCAGCCCCACTGACAATACAATTGACAATAACGTCAATAAATTCAGTGAGAAACCACAAATTTTCATAATAAATAAAGCGCCGATTAACGACAGTGGAATCGCAATCACCGGAATTAATACCGAGCGGCTAAAACCCAAAAATAAGAAAATAACAATGATGATGATGGTCAGGGTTTCAGCCAGCGTTTTAATCACGTCATCAATCGCTGCCTGAATGTACTTCGTGGCGTCATACGAGACTTCACCACTTAAGCCGGCCGGTAAATCAGCTTGGATCGCCGCCATTTCTTCAGTTACTTTTTTAATGACTTCAAGACTGTTGGCATTGGGTGCGACGAACACGCCCATAAAGACTGCTGTTTGCCCGGAATAATTCACTTCAACACTGTAATCATCTGCACCTAGCACCACATCAGCGATATCTTGCAATCGTACGACGCCATCGGCATTTTGCCGAACGACTAAGCGCCGAAAATCTTCAACGTTGGTCATATCGGCATTGGCACTAAGATTTACTGCGGTGTACGTACCCTTGGTCTGACCTATCGCCGCTTGCACATTGTTATTTGCTAACGCTGCGCGAACATCACTCGGTGTCACGCTGTATGCGGCCATCTTCTCTGGTTTTAACCAAATTCGCATGGCAAAGGTGCGGCCTCCGAGAATTTCAGCTTTTTGGACGCCGGAAATTGCAATCAATCGTGGCTGAACAGAGCGAGATAAAAACTCAGTAATTTGATTTTGTGCAAGAATATCAGAGCTGAAACTTAAGTAAGCAGATGCAAACTGGCTGTCGGCTGCTTCGATCGCAATCGATGGCACTTCTGCTTCAGGCGGTAATTCACCACGCACCTGGTTCACTTTGGCA
>JAHJNE010000398.1 GCA_018820995.1 Gammaproteobacteria bacterium
GAAGATTGAAGATTGAAGATTGAAGATTGAAGATTGAAGATTGAAGATTGAAGATTGAAGATTGAAGATTGAAATTTAAGCCAGCGCCTGCCGCCACAGCAACAACTTTTCGGCAAAGGTTAAGCTGGCGTGAGCCGGGCTGGTGGAAGGTAAAGTTGTTATTTTGAAAGTGGTTATTTTAGATGTATTCGTCGCCAACAGGCCATCAGCGTGCTGACGTTGATATTGACGGAAACTTTGCGCTGCTTTGCCGCCGTTGAGCCAAATATGCTGCAGATCAGGCAGTTGCTGACACAATTGTTCAAGCGGGTTAAAGCGGATACTGTCACCGACAATCGCACTGTCCAAACTACCAGCGCGCTGACAACTGCCAATCACATCCCAAAACGCCACACCAGCCGCCAAAGCTTGCTGACAACGCAGTGGGTATGGCAGGCTGGCGTCAACGCCAAACAACTGCTGTAACAGCGGCCATAACTGATTACGCGGATGACCATAATACTGTTGCTGATCCAGTGACGCCTGACCTGGCATACTGCCAAGGATCAGGATCCTGGCATTGCCATTATACAATGGTGCCAGACCTTGTAACTGCGGTAACTCGTGATGCAATTCCTGCGACATGTCAGGGCTTGGCTGAACTACCAATGGCCAACAGTTCCGGTTGATACTGTAGCGCCTTTTGCCAGCTGGATGTCGCTTGTTCAGCCTCACCTTCTTGCGCGGCGCAATAACTTAACATCGCGTACAAGTAACCATTATTGCTGTGATCACGTAACCAGTGTTGAATTTGTTTGCGAAACTGTAACACCGAACGTCCAAGTGGAATTTGTTGTAAAACAGGCCAGGCTAGTGGCAGATCTGCTAAAGCTAAACTTTCCAGCAGCATTTTTTCAGCTTGCTCCGGCTGACCACTGAGGGCCTTCGCCCACACTTTTCCGAGTGTCGCCGCCACCGATTTACGCTCTTTAGTACTTAAATTCTGCCAGTAAGCCGCCTGCTCATCAAACAAGCCTTGCTGCGCTAAAGCGCTGATCGCCTGTGGATATAACTGATAACGATATTGCTGCCACTGCACTTTACTAAACCATTGATGTTTAAGCGCCTGCGGCACCTGCTCTAATAAAATTTTCCATTGTCCTGCCTGCTGCAGCGCAGCCAGATAACTACGTCCCAATGGCTGGTTTTTCGGATCCAGTGTTATTTTGGGCGAAAGTACCGCGACTGCTTTGAGTGCATCGCCTTGGGCTAACCATAAATCGGCAATCAATAAACTGCTGTCCGCATCTTCAGGATCCATTTCTGCAGCGCGTTGATTCGCTTTCGCCACATCACCGGCCCGCAACGCACTATAGCTTGCCATGATCAAACGAGCTTTATCCCATTCAGGTTCCGATCTGGCAATTTCAAATAAGTGATGGGCGTTTTGCCAATCCTGCCGCGCAAAAGCCAGCACACCTTGTTGCATCGCCTGTAAAGCACGGCGTTTTTTGCGTGACCGTAAAAAACTAAAACTGATCTGCGGTAAATGGAATAATCGTTTTAATAACCACCACAATACCCACCATGCCAGCAAGCTACCGAAGACCACCAGTATCAGCCCGACAAAAGTGGCTTCAATAGTGACACCAGCGACCACAATCATCACATAACCCGGATGATTGGCAAGCACCGGCCCAAGCAGCATCGCCAGCCCAAGCACGACAACGATAAGCAAGGCCATGCGGATCATAATGCCAACTCCGCATTCGCATTGCCCTGACGATAAGCTTCAAACAATTGTGGGCTTTTTAAAGGTGCTAACAACGGCAAGCTGACTTGCAGCGCCGACAATGCAATTAAATCATCGGCCATCAGCTGCACTGTAGGTTCAGTGGCTGCAAAATAGCGTTGAAGACTATCGGCACTTTGCTGAATCGCAGCCGCATACACAGCTTGGTTGTGCTGCATCGCCGCCAATTCTGCCAATAAAAGTTGTTGCGTTAAGGTGTTACGGACACTGATTTGTTGCTCGGCGGTCAGGCTAACGCCATCTTCAGGTAAACTGGCGCGAACCTGCACCAAACCCCGCCAGAAGTTCCCCCAATACAACTGCAGATTGGCTTGCCAGTCAGCAGCGTCATCCGTCACTTCTTCTTCAGCTTGATTATCCATTGAGCGCTCTGACTGGCGTAGTGGCAGTGTCAGGCTTTGTTGGCGTAAATTAGATAAAGTCAGATGTAACTGGTGCATATCCGGCGTATTTAACTCAGAAAGCATCAGTTTGTCTTGATTAATGGCTTCGCGAACAGCCACCATACTAGCGTCCTGCATCTGCTTCAGACGTTGGTCGGCCAGATCAAGTACTTGTGTCACACCACTGACATTCTGCTCCAGAAATAATTTTTGTTCGGCTAAACGCAGAAAATACTCAACTTCCAGCAACTGCCAACCTTTCACATTGCCGCTTTGTTGCTCCAGTTGCAGCTGTAACTTACTCAGCTCCAGCTGATTTTGTGCAGTTTGCTGTTGTGCTTTATTGTTCCATTCAGCGACCACATCGACCAGTTGTTGCTGCATCTCCTGCTGCAACTCTTGTTGCTTACTCTGAAACAAGGTGGTTTGGGTTTGTTGCTGATTGGATAAGGTTTGCTGCTGTTGTTGCAACGCCACCAATTGCGGCTGCCAGATATAGAAAAACCAACCAACCAACACAGCACTGGCGAGGGCGATCAGCAGAGAAACCACCGCTAATACAACAGAGCCAGCGGTCCGCGGACGCACTGCAGCAGGTGGGACTTTAGCTTCACTGGCCGGACGAATAACGTCGTTATTCAGCACTGGACTGAGCTCGCTCATGGAATTTCCTTCTTAACTGGCAAATGGCGTCCAATAACGCCTGGTCATTGGCACTAGCGGCCAGAGAAATGTTGGTCGCCGGGATCCCTTTTGCAATGGCAGTTTCTGCCATACGCTGGCTCACCATGATCCATTGTCGTTGCTGCAACCAAGGCAAAGCAACATCCGGCAATGAGGTAAGCAACAGGGATAAAATTTCATTACTAGTGACTACGATACATTGTATTTGCTGCGCACGCCACTGGTCAGACAAGCGCTGACCGTCAAGCGGCAGTGGCACCCGTTTATAGCTCTGGACATAAGTAACTTTGGCGCCGCGCGCCAGCAGACCTTGTTTAATCAGTTCCCGCCCGCCATTGCCACGAATAATTACAATGTCACGCCCAAACACATCCTGCAACTGGGGTAAGGCTAACACACCTTCACTGCGTTGATCGGTTGGCGCCGCGACTGTGTGACCACAACTGCGCTCAAGCGCCGAGGCCGTGGTGGTGCCCACAGCGAGCATTGGCTGAGAAAGACTTTTCAAATCAAACTGCTGCTCGAGACAAGTCACCGCCGATACACTGACAAAAATCAGCAGTTCAGCACTTTGTAAATGTTGCACATCCCGATTGCGTAACGGCATCAATTGCGTGGTGATCAGCGGCTGATAAATATAACTGATCGCGAGTTCATCGAGCCCTGCCAGCAAATTATCTGCTTTACCAGCAGGTCTGGTAATCAATACCCCAAAATCACTTGCCGGCAGTGTCATAGGCTACTCTGCGGCCTGATAAACGGCTTCCAGAATGGTGTCTGCACCTAACGAAATCAATTGCTCTGCTAATTGCACACCCAATACTTCACCTTGACTTGCCGGGCCACGCACTTGGGCCTGCAATATTTTCTGTCCATCGAGTTGCCCGACTAAACCGCGTAACCATAATTCATCGCCTTGATGAATAGCAAAAGCGCCAATCGGCACCTGACAGCCCCCTTGCAACCGGCGATTCATCGCCCGCTCTGCCAGCACCGCTTGACGGGTCGGCAAATGTTCTAACGGCGCTAGCCATTGCTGGACTTGCAGATCATCACTGCGACACTCAATGCCAACCGCACCCTGACCATTGGCCGGCAGGCTTTGTTCAACATCAATAAAAGCGGCGATCCGGGCTTCAAACCCTAAACGGATTAAACCAGCGGCGGCCAGAATAATAGCATCGTATTCACCCTGGTCTAACTTGCTAAGGCGGGTATTGACGTTGCCGCGCAAATCGCGGATTTGCAGGTCGGGACGTAGGAATTTTAACTGACACTGACGACGTAAACTGGAGGTACCGACCACAGCACCGTGTGGTAACGACGCGATTGAAGTAAATTGATTCGAGACAAAAGCGTCCCTTGGATCTTCACGCTCGCAGATGGTTTGTAACTGCAAACCTTCCGGAAACTCTACCGGCACATCTTTCATACTGTGCACGGCGATATCCGCGCGGCCTTCTAAAATGGCAGTTTCCAGTTCTTTTACGAACAAACCTTTACCACCAATTTTCGCCAGAGGCGTATCGAGAATTTTGTCACCCTGCGTCGACATCGGGATCAATTCGACGACAAGATTTGGGTGAAAATGCTGTAACTGAGCTTTGACATACTCCGCTTGCCACAAAGCCAGTGCGCTTTTGCGGGTGGCAATTCGAATTCGTTGCGTCATGATGAGAACCTGTGTCTGAAGACTGGACCGGTTGCGGCTTGACACGCTAACCGGTCAAAAACTGGCGCTATTATAACTGCTATTGATATTGAAAGTCGTGTTGATACAGCACATTTTGCTGCTGATCAATAATTTCGACCCGCCAGCTCCCAAGTTGATTCGGTAACAACCACTTTTCACTGTAGGTACGCCAAGGCGAATCTTCAATCGTCAGCAGCACATCCGCTTGTACTTTCCCCGCAAAGGACCAGCGGTGGATAAGTTCCTGACCGGCATAACCTTGCAATTCAGTGAATAAATACAAACGTTGGATTTGCGTTTCTGCCACCAGCGAATCTATTGCCTCACCCGGCTCTAACTTTTCCATAGTCGCCGTTAGCACAATCCGGCTAAACCCTTCCGGCAATCGCGGCGCTTGTTTCACTGGTGCCGTCAGCGCGGGTATAGCTGATGCCACAGATGCTGGTAGCAGAACATCAATGTCAACAGCCGTTGTGGCCTTCACTGAGGTAGCTATAGGTTCAGCATCTTTGGGATCAACGACGGTTTCTTCAGGCGAAGTAAGTAACGTTACCGCAGCTGCACTTGTCGGCATTGCTTGTTGGATTGGCTGCGTTTGCTGCAGAGGATGATGATCAGCAGCAACCGCAGCCGGCACTTTGGCGAGAAAATTTAACCACAATAAATAACCAAAACCGCTCAGTAGCAGCAAAACCAGCGCCCCCACCGTCAGCTTCAACTTTGAAAACCGCGCCGGTGCCGCTTGTGTCGGCAGCACAACGGGTTGCGCCGCATGCAGCTTTACTTTTACGGTGAGTTTGGCAGCTTGTTCCGTCACAGCACACTCTCTTTAAAAACAGCAATCATAAAATCAACTTCAACAATTAACCTGCAATCAATCCATTTGATGCAGTTGTCGTGATGTGCGCTGCAACACTCCAAGTCATTTAAGTTGCAGCTGTATGTTCGTCGGCTAAAAAATGAGTTCAGGCCAACAATTGTTGTTGGATAAAGCGGCTAATATCCGCCACTTCCTGCGCACACACACTGTGTTCCATCCGGTAATCCTGCCAGCGCACATTAAAACCAGCATATTTTAAATTGTTAAATGCTAACTGCCCAGCCTGCAACGGCACCACCGGATCTGACACGCCATGCGCCACCAGCACCGGCGTACTTTTATTAAAAGTTGTCATTTCGGTTTTTAATGCGTCCGGCACCGCCATATAGGTCGAAAGCGCCATCACACCAGCAATTTTGTACGGTAGCCGTGGTAATAAATGTAGTGCAATCACCCCACCTTGACTAAATCCTGCCAGGATAATTTTCTCCGCCGGAATACCGCTGGCTATCACTTTATCTAACAGATTTTGTACCAGCACAGCCGATTGCCGCACACCCGCTTCGTCAGCGCGGTTGTTCAAATCCCAGGTCTTAATATCATACCAGGCACGCATCACCATGCCGTTGTTAATGGTCACGCGTTGCTCTGGTGCATGAGGGAACAAAAACCGGATGCCATGACCAGCCGGTAACTTTAGTTCAGGCACAATGGGCGCAAAACCATGGCCAGAATCGCCCAGACCATGCAGCCATACCACCGCTGCTTTTAATTCACCATTGGCTGGAACATCGACAAAAGGTAATTGATTCATTGATTTACTCAAATTTAGTGCAACACAGCAGCAATCTAGTTGATTGCTGCGGGCCGATTGTATTTATTGTTAGTGTTCGAAAACCACGCTGACACCGGCTTGTTTTGATGCGGAATCATTCAACAATTGCCAGAATTCACTGCCACTGCGGTTATCAATCCATTGGCCGTCCTGATATTCAAAATGGTGGCCGTTAAATTTGGTCGCAACCCACAACTGATGCAATGGCGCTTGTTTATTAATGATAATCTTACTGCCATCAGGAAAGGCAATGCTTAACAGACTGCCATGGTTCTCATAATCGAGGTCGAGGTCTAGTTTTTCAATGGCCTCTTCGACGGCCAGCAAAACACTATCGGTTAACTCATCATATTCTACGTCATTCATCTGCTTCACCTGTTTGCTTTTGCTGCTAAGGATGCGATTATAGAGCGCTCAAAAATTAAAGAAACAGAAACGATGAAAGCTGTGATGCAAACTCTGTTCGTAGTGGCGCTAGCCAGCCTGTGTTTGACCGGTTGTGGTCAAAAAGGCGATTTATTTTTACCTAAGACGCCGCCTCCGATAGCAACTCCGGCCGACTTGCCAGTTGAACCTGCTCCACAGCAGCCATCACAACCCACAGCAACAGATGTAAAAAAGGCCCACAGCGAAACGAACTTGCCTGAGCAACAGAGCGCTGAACAAAGTACAAATTCAACCCAACCCGCAGTGCTTCAGCATTCCGGGTCTGCACAGCAAAACGCAACACAAAGGTAACGCCGGTGGATTATTTTAATTATCAGGGGCCACATTTACAGGCCGAACAAGTCCGCTTAGACTCGATTGCGAGCCAATTCGGCACCCCGACTTATGTTTATTCAAGGGCGACCTTAGAGCGTCATTATCGAGCCTTTACCGAAGCGGCCGGCTCCCAGCCACATTTGGTTTGTTACGCGGTGAAAGCCAATAGCAATATCGCGTTACTCAACTTACTGGCCCGTCTTGGCAGTGGTTTTGATATCGTATCCGAAGGCGAATTGCGTCGTGTGCTGCAAGCCGGTGGCGATCCATCCAAGGTTGTGTTTTCTGGCGTGGGTAAATCAGAAGCTGAAATTGCCTTTGCTTTAGAAACTGGTATTAAATGTTTTAACGTCGAATCTGCGCCGGAATTGCACCGGATCGCCGAAGTTGCCGCAAAACTAGGCAAAGTGGCGCCTATTTCAATCCGGGTGAATCCGGATATTGATGCCAAAACCCATCCGTATATTTCAACCGGTCTCAAAGCAAATAAATTTGGCATCGACATCAACGATGCGCCGGCAATTTATCAGCAAGCTGCCGCTTACCCACAGCTCAAAGTTTGTGGCGTCGATTGTCACATTGGCTCGCAGTTGACTGAAACCCAACCGTTTTTAGATGCTTTAGATAAGTTATTGCTACTGATCGACAAACTAGCAGCAAACGGCATTGTGCTATCGCATATTGATATTGGCGGTGGCCTTGGCGTGACTTACCTGGATGAAACCCCGCCACATCCGGCTGAATATGCTGCAGAAGTGGTCAAACGACTGGCGGCTTATCCACATTTAACATTGTTGTTTGAACCGGGTCGGGCCATTATGGCCAATGCTGGGGTCTTGCTGACCAAAGTGGAATACTTAAAACCGGGGCAAGAAAAAAATTTCGCCATTGTGGATGCTGCAATGAACGACTTGATCCGGCCAGCGCTTTACAGCGCCTGGATGAATATTGTACCAGCCCAGTTGAAACCGGCCGTGACAGCACAAACCTATGATGTTGTTGGGCCAGTGTGTGAAACAGGTGATTTCCTCGGCAAGGACCGTTCTTTGGCCATTGAAAGCGGCGATTTACTGGTGGTGCGCTCAGCCGGTGCTTATGGTTTTACTATGAGTTCCAACTACAACAGCCGCTTGCGGGCTGCTGAAGTGCTGGTTGATGGCGACCAAATACATCTGGTGCGCCAACGTGAACAATGGCAAGACTTATGGCACGGCGAACAGCTGCTGCCCGCTTAACCAACAATAGATAAGGTTGGCATGTTATTACAGTTTTCTAAAATGCACGGTCTTGGCAATGATTTTATGGTGGTTGATGCCGTCAGCCAGAACGTGTTTTTGACCAAAGAGCAGATCAAACAACTGGCCGATCGGAATTTTGGTGTTGGTTTTGATCAGCTGCTGATGGTCGAGCCCCCTTATGATCCGGATTTGGATTTTCACTACCGCATTTTTAATGCCGATGGTTCAGAAGTAGAACAATGTGGCAATGGCGCGCGTTGTTTTGCTAAGTTTGTTCGCACCAAAGGCCTCACCAATAAGTATAAAATTAACGTCAGTACTAAATCAGGCAAAATCGTGCTTTATATCGAGCAGGATGGTCAGGTCACGGTCAATATGGGCATTCCGCAATTTGAACCGGCCAGAGTGCCGTTTAAAGCGCAAAAGCAGGAAATTAATTACATTTTGCATGCCGAAAACGCCACTACGTTATGTGGTGTGGTGTCGATGGGAAATCCGCATGCAGTCATTACCGTCGATGATGTTGATACCGCACCGGTGTTAAGTTGGGGCCCGGAATTCGAGCTGCATGAGCGCTTTCCGGAGCGCGCTAACATCGGTTTTATGCAGGTGCTGAACACGGCGCATATTAAACTGCGGGTGTGGGAACGTGGTGCCGGTGAGACTTTAGCTTGTGGCACGGGCGCTTGTGCTGCAGCTGTGATCGGACAGATGCAAAAAACATTGGGTCAGAATGTCAGGGTTGATTTACCGGGCGGAACCTTGCATATTCGTTGGAACGGCCCAGGCCAACCAGTGAAAATGACCGGACCGGCTGAACACGTGTTTGATGGGCAACTGGTGTTATAAGTGAAGGTGTAATGAGCGAAGGAATAATGACCGATCTGCCGGAATTAAAAGACGAAGAAAAAGCCGTGCTGCACGATCAGTTTGTGTACCAGTATTTGTTGGAGCACCCGGCGTTTTTCCAGCATCATCCGGAGTTATTAAACCGCTTGCGCTTGCCACACGCTCAGCGTGGCGCGGTATCGCTGGTTGAACGCCAACTGGAAATGCAACGTGAACGCATCCGCGGTATGGAAGAAGACATTACCCGATTGATGAGTATCGCCCGCCAAAACGAACATATTTTCTTTGCTTTGAATCAGCTACACATTGACCTGCTGTCAGCTCGTCAGCGTACTGACATCACCATCGCGCTCAGCACTTTTGCCAATCGCATGCCGCATGTCCACGCCTGTACCTTGCTCGACTTTAATCATGAAGCAATGGGCGAAAATTTCAGTGGCTTACAACTGGTTCTGCAACACCGCTTACAACATCGCAGTTACTATTTTGGCCGCTTAAATAAAGAAGAAATGGCAACCTTGTTCCCAGTCAGTATTCATTCAGTGGCCTTGTTGCAAATCAACCAAGGTGATAAGCCATTAGCATTACTAGCGTTTGGGAGTGAGTTAGACGACCATTTCCAGCCAAGCATGGACACCTTATTTATTGACCATATCGCCAGATTGCTGGCCGTGGTATTACCACGTTATGACCAGCACTGAGCTAAACGCTCTTTCCGCATCCAATAACGAAAGCAGCACCGAAGCGCTGGCCGCTTTTACCCCCTGGCTAAACCAGTTTTTGGCTTATCTGAAGTTTGAACGCGCTTATAGCCTGCAAACACTCACCACTTATCAGCAACAACTCGACAGCGTCGCCAGGCAGTTGGCGGCCAGTCATCCTCATTGGCGTGAGTTAAATCAGCAACATTTACAACAACATTTACTGTCGTGTCGCGCCAGCTTAAAGCCCCGCAGTCTGGCTCTTCGCGCGGCGGCGCTGCGTAGCTTCTACCGTTATTTGCAACAGCAAAAACTGATCGACCACAATCCGGCGTTGTATTTAAAAGTACCTAAGTTTGATAAACCGTTGCCAAAAAATCTCGATGTTGATCAAATGCATAAGCTATTGGATTTGCCAACCGAAGAGGACGATCTCGCCTGTCGTGATCAGGCGATCCTGGAGCTTTTTTACAGCTCCGGTTTACGGCTGGAAGAGTTAGTTGGCGCTAATGTGGCCGACATTAACTGGAGCGAAAAGCTGATCCGCGTGCGCGGTAAAGGCAATAAAGAACGGGTATTACCGATTGGCCGGTTGGCGGCCACGGCCTTGCAACGCTGGTTGCAAATACGACCGGATTTTATCGGCAGCGAGCCCGATGCTTTGTTTTTAAGCCGGCAGAAATTAAGAATTTCCGCCCGTCATGTGCGTAACCGGGTAAAGCTATGGGCAAAACGTCAGGGCATGGATCAGAATGTACACCCACATATGCTGCGTCACTCTTTTGCCAGCCATTTATTAGAATCGAGTGGTGATTTACGCGCGGTACAGGAACTACTCGGCCACGCCAATTTAAGCACCACTCAGGTGTACACCCATCTTGATTTCCAGCACTTGGCTAAAGTTTATGATGCAGCCCATCCGCGTGCAAAGAAATCGTAGCAGATCCCATACAGCGTTTTCGAAACGCACCCTCCTTCTTTTCATTTGTTCGTTATCGTTTGTCATTTGATGACTTTCGGCACTGTTGACTGAATGATTGTCACTGCAAACTCAACTGCAGCTTTGACAACCAGCCAGACCTCTTAAGGATCCAGATGAAATTTTTACCGATAATAAGCTTCTTGCTACTGATCGAATTTTGGAGCACTCCATTATTCGCAATAGAACCAGAGAGCGACTCACCAGCTGTCCAGATGACTGAAATTGACTTCTACGACAGCAAACGGC
>JAHJNE010000399.1 GCA_018820995.1 Gammaproteobacteria bacterium
CGTCTAGAGGCCTAGGACACCGCCCTTTCACGGCGGTAACAGGGGTTCGAATCCCCTAAGGGACGCCACGCTGCTATCAATTCCTGGGATGTCCCTTTCGTCTAGAGGCCTAGGACACCGCCCTTTCACGGCGGTAACAGGGGTTCGAATCCCCTAAGGGACGCCACTCAGGCTCTTCACTCGCTACACCATCTTGTTACCTGAATCCAGTTGGTAACATTTCAGATGGGGCTATAGCTCAGCTGGGAGAGCGCTTGCATGGCATGCAAGAGGTCAGCGGTTCGATCCCGCTTAGCTCCACCAAATCTCACTTGTAAAAAACAAAAATCTACAGCATTACTTAATAGACACCTTGTTGTTTATTTTTGCTTGTTCACGCGTACTCAAATTAGCCTCATCCTATTATTTGCAGATAAACCTAAAGTTTTTCTACCAAACATTTCTTTTGTAATTTTCTATCCAGCAAAACGTCAAATAGTGGCTGTGACAGCGTTGGCGTATGGCCGCTTATAAAGCGACCATAATCAAATATTTATTTTTTCAATGTATTAGCTTGCAGTTGCAGCAGAAGAGGAGATATAAAATCTCGAATAATCGGCTGAGCTTGCATGTTAGGATGAATTCCATCAGGTTGCATTAAGTCTGAATTGGTTGCGATATTATCCATAAAAAACGGCCAGTACACCACTCGGTTTCTTTCGGCTAACGCCGGATATAACGCGATAAATTGCTTGGTATAACGTGGCCCATAGTTCGGTGGGATCCGTATCTGCATTAGGATAGCTTGAGCACTGTTGTTTTGAACTTCAGTGATCATCGATTGGAGGTTTTTTTCAATTTGTCTGGTAGGGAAGCCTCGCAGACCATCGTTCCCACCTAATTCAATTAAAACGGCTTGTGGTTGATGTTTAGCCATTAAGTCAGGTAATCTGGCTAAACCACCTGCAGTGGTCTCGCCGCTGATACTGGCATTCACTATTTGCCAATGTGATTGTTTTTCCAGTAATTGTTGTTGCAGCAAATACACCCAGCCTTGTTGTTGTTGCATACCATAGCCGGCGCTTAAACTGTCGCCAAGAATTAGTAACTTTTGTGTTGCGGCCTGCAATGACAGGCTAAAAATCAAAACCAAAATGGTGAAGCAAAATCTCATGTCATTTACACCAGAAATCTATATTCAGGCCAAAGCACTGACCAAACACGTTCAGTTGACGGATTCAACTCTGACTATCCTGCAGCATATTGATTTGACAATCAACCGCGGGGACAGCGTTGCAATAGTGGGCGCTTCTGGCTCTGGTAAATCAACGTTGTTAGGTATTCTGGCAGGTCTTGATACCGCAAGTAGCGGAGAGGTTTACTTAGCTGGTCAGCCGTTGCATCAGCTTGATGATGATGCTCGCGCTGAACTGCGCGCCCGCCAGGTCGGTTTTGTATTTCAATCATTTTTGTTATTGCCGAGTCTCTCAGCGTTAGAAAACATTACTTTGCCCGCTGAACTCGCTGGTATCAAAGATGCTACCGCTCGTGGTCGTGAACTACTCGCTTTAGTTGGTTTGACTGAGCGTGCTGATTTTTATCCAAGTCAGATGTCAGGTGGGGAGCAGCAACGGGTTGCCATCGCGCGGGCATTTATTACGAAGCCGGCGATATTGTTTGCCGATGAACCTTCCGCCAATCTCGATGAAGCTACGGGGGCGAAAATTGAAGATTTATTGTTTGAGCTCAATGCACAACAAGGCACGACATTGGTGTTAGTGACGCATAACCCGGCTTTAGCAAAACGTTGTGCCAAACAAGCGACGATGCAGTCAGGTCAATTAACCATGAGATCGTCGGAGGTGACGAGTGTGGCCTGAAGTTGCATGGCGCCTGTTTTGGCGTGAATTAAAGCGCGGTGAATTGTGGGTGATTGCGTTTGCACTTTGTCTGGCTGTATTCACTGTGGTGAGTTTAAGCGGGATCACCGAAAGTGTTCGTTCGGCGTTGGCGCAACGAAGTGCAAACTTCATCGCAGCAGATAAAATCTTACGTTCTAGTTTGCCTTTTAAGGACGCGATTTTTGAAAAGGCGGAAACACTGAATCTCAAAACAGCACGCCAAATGCAATTTAGCACCATGGTCTTTGCCGGTGACGAAATGCAACTTGTCAGTGTTAAAGCCGTTTCAGCAAGTTATCCGCTGCGCGGAGTCTTGACTCTTCGTCAGAATGCAGCTGCCGACGCGCCGGTGATCGCTGAGTTTAAGCCCGGTGAAGTGTACCTCGAGCCGCGGTTGTTGCAACTTCTGCATATTAAAGCTGGTGACAGCATTGAAGTTGGGGCTAGCCAGCTTAAAGTCGCTGGTGTGATAGCAGAAGAGCCTGATGCGCCGTTAAGTGTATTTGGCACTTCACCACGGTTGTTAATGCACGTGGATGATGTGGCAGCAACCGAAGTGGTGCAGCCTGGCAGCCGAATTAGTTATCGCTATCAGTTTGCCGGCACAGAGACAGAACTGGCCCAGTTAGAGTCTGAAGTAAAACCGTACCTTACTTTGCAGGATCGTTGGCAAAAA